>NZ_FR886610.1:0-585 GCF_000436575.1 Clostridium sp. CAG:265 | reverse complement strand
CCTTTAAATATGTTAAATTTATTAATTATAAATTAGAGGTTTTTACATATGAAAAAAGGTAAAATAAAAATAATACTAGAAGATCACTGGCATGGGTTCTTAAAAATATATGAAAATAAAATTAGGTCTAATGTTAAAAAAGAAGTTGAAAAAGTTTTAAAATGTAAAGATACAAAATATGGCTTTATTGAATTGAAATGTGATAAATGCAACACTAAAAAGAAGATTGGCTTTACATGTAAAAGTAGATTTTGTACTTCTTGTGGAAAGATTTATACAGATAATTGGATTGATAATATGTTAGGAAATCTAATAAATGTCAAGCATAGACATATAGTTTTTACTATACCAGAAGAGTTAAGAAAGTTCTTTGGAATAGATAGGCAAAGGCTTAAGATATTACCGAAATGCGCAGCTAGAGCTGTTACGAGTTGGATGCATAGTTTAAATAAAAAAGAAGAATTTACACCGGGAATAGTAACTGTAATACATACATTTGGAAGAGATTTAAAATGGAACCCACATGTACATATGATGGTTACGGAAGGTGGAAAAGGAAACATAACTAAATGGAGACATATACGA
>NZ_FR886609.1:7454-25949 GCF_000436575.1 Clostridium sp. CAG:265 | reverse complement strand
AAGATTTTAAAATAAAAATAGTGTAAAAAACTTTACACTAACGTAATTAGTATGAGGAGGAATTTATGATAAAAAATAAAAAGAAAAATCTTTTAATTTTAGTTGCTATAATATTAATTATAGGAAGTGTAGTGATTATAAAAGAAATAAATAGCAAGAATAAATATAATTCTATTAAAGCAGAAAAGCAAGAGAGCACAGGTGAGGAAGTAAGTGAAGCTCCTAGTTCTGTAAGTAATGAAGAAGGCAATTTGGAAACAGTAGAGGAAGGAGTAAATGAGAAAGCAGATACAACGGAGGTAAAGTATATAAACATTGCACCAGAAGAAGTGAGAATTCCAATTTTAATGTATCATTCTATATGCGCTGATTATCCTGATAATAGTTTGATGGTAGCACCTGAACTCTTTAATGAACAAATGGCTTGGCTTAATGATAATGGATTTACTACAATGTCTTTAGAAGAGGTATACGAAGCTTTTGAAACAGGTAAGGTACCAGTAAAGCCTGTAGCTATAACTTTTGATGATGGTTATGCTGATAATTATACAGAGGCATATCCTATATTAAAAGAGTACGGTATGAAGGCAACATTTTTTATAATAACCAATAATACAGACAAAGATGGTTACTATATGAGTACAGATATGTTAAAAGAAATGAAGGAACATGGAATGGAAATTGAAAATCATACAGCATATCATTTTGAATTAGGTGGAGCATCACTTGCGGATCAAAAGATGACTATAGAAGATGGAAAAGAATTTCTTAAGGAGAATATTGGAGTAGATAGTAAGTTTTTATGCTATCCAGCAGGTAAGTATGATGATACCACTGTGAGTTTAGATGCACAACTTGGTATTAAGGCAGCGGTAACCACTGAATATGGTTTTGCTAGTATAAATGATGGTTTATATACCTTAAAGAGGGTGAGAATATCACCGATGTCTATGGATAGTTTTAGCAGTATTTTTTCTCCATTTACAGAATAAAAATCATGTGCCATAATTAATTTAATATATTTAGAAATAATAATATTAGATAATAGCTGGCTATTTTTAGTGAAATAATAGATATTTTATTAGGATAACAGTTATGGAGGTAACTATATGGCAAAATATAATAGCACAAATAATGACTTATTAAGAGATTCAAAGAGAAATACAACACCTAAAATATATGGTCTTTTATGTGATTTAGTAAATGATGAAAGGGAAGATTTGGCAGAATTAGTATTAAAGATTGATTATCTTATAGCTTATGCTAGTAATGCAGCAAAAGGCAAAGATTTTCAAGAGGCTAAAGAAACTGTATCTAAAGCTAAGGAAAGAATAAAAATGCTTAAGAGAGAAAATGTAGATGTTTCTCATTTAGAATATTTATTAGAAGGTGTAGAAAAAAAGATAAAGAAGTAAAAATTTCTTTATCTTTTTTTATAAAAATTATTTTCTTTTTCTGCTTTTGTTAGCAACTTCTACATTTACTTTTCTCTTGTTAATTTTCTTTCCAGAGCATTTTTCAAGTATTTGTTTATGAATGCTGTAATCAACATTTACAAATGTGAAGTTTTCTAATATATCTATATCTCTTATTTGACGTCCGCCAACCTTAGCATTATCTTTGATATAGTTTAATAATAATTTTATTGTTAATCCATCTCTCTTACCAGCTGAGAAGAATAATCTAACATCTTCTTTCTTAGGAGAAGCTATTTCGTTGTTTTTGTAATCAAATGATAATTTATTTTTAAATTGGTTTTGTATTAATGATGCAATTACATCTGTTGCATTAAACTTTTCTGTAAGCTCTTCTGCAATCTTTGTAAATCTTGAAGTATCAGTATTGTCTTCAATTATTGTACTTACTTCTTCTAAAAGTATAGCAAATTTGTTATTGTAAATTTCTTCAACTGTAGGTACAGATTTTTTTACTATATTACTATTAGTTACTTTTTTAATTTGATTTAAGAAACCAAATTCTCTTGGTGAAATTATGCTGTAAGCAGTACCAGTTCTTCCTGCTCTACCAGTTCTACCAATTCTATGAACATAAGATTCAATGTCTTGTGGTAATTCATAGTTAAATACATGAGTTACGCCATCAACGTCGATTCCTCTAGCAGCAACATCTGTTGCAACTAAGAATTTTAATGATCCGTTCTTAAATTTAGCTAAAGTCTTCATTCTTTGAATTTGAGACATATCTCCGTGCATTCCTTCAACCATATATCCTCTGCTTTGCATAGATGAAACTAAATCATCAACACCTTTTTTTGTTTTACAGAAGATGATACCAGCAGATGGATTATCGAAATCTATTAATCTGCATAAAGTTTCAAACCTTTCATTATTATTAACTTCAAAAAAGTTTTGAGTAATTGTTGAGCCAGTCAATTCTTTTCTAGCAATAGCAATATGTACAGAATCTTCTTTTAAATATTTCTTAGTTAATTTTTTGATTTGAGAAGGCATTGTTGCTGAGAATAAAAGAGTTTGTCTTTCTTCAGGAATACTCTTCATTATTTCTTCCATATCATCAATGAATCCCATGTTTAACATTTCATCAGCTTCATCTAATACTAAGAATTCAACTGAATCTAAAGGTAAAGTACCTCTTCTTATATGGTCTAAAACTCTTCCTGGAGTTCCTACAACTATGTTAGCTTTCTTTATGTCTCTTATTTGGTTGTGTATTGGTGCACCACCGTAGACAGCAACTACGTTTAATTTTTCATATTTTGCAAGCTTAACTAATTCATCGTGAACTTGTATAGCTAATTCTCTTGTTGGTGCTAAGATAATTGAACTTATTGCCTTTCTATTAGCTATGTTGTTTAGCATTGGAAGTCCAAAAGCAGCTGTTTTTCCAGTACCTGTCTGAGCTTGGCCAATGATATCTTGCCCGTTTAAAGCTACTGGAATAGCTTCGGCTTGGATATCTGATGGAGTAGTAAAGCCTAAATCTGTTATAGCTTTTAATAATCCCTCTTTCAATCCTAAGTCATTAAATGTTAATTTTGTCATATAGTATCCTCTTTCTTTTCAATATATTTTTATTTATAAATTTTAATCTACTAATTAAAATAATTATTCAGCACAACTATTTTTATAACTTATCTTAGTATATAGTAAAACAATAATTTATGCACTAAGTATTTATTGTAAAAATTAAAAAATACTAAAACTTAGTAAATAAAAATGAGTTTATTTGCATAAAAATAAAAAAAATAAGTGTTTATATAGTTGACAAGTAGGAGAAAATAGTTCAAAATATCAAATTGAAAATAGTAATTATGAGACAGTATGAAATTATTGTATATTGTGTTATTTTATCAATAGAGCAGATGGGCGGCTTAAATACTACCCATTTGCTCTATTTTTTTAAAAGAAAATTGTGAAAGGTGAGAAAAAATGGGAAAAATTTTAGAAGATAAGGTATTTTTAAAAGCAATGCTTACATTGGCAATTCCTATTGCATTACAAAATTTAATAACAACGTCATTAAATCTAGTGGACAACCTCATGATTGGTAAATTAGGAGAAACTCCTATAGCAGCAGTAGGATTAGCAAATCAATATTTCTTTATATTTACTTTATGTATAATGGGTATAAATGCAGGAGCCAATATATTTATGGCTCAGTTTTGGGGTAAGAAAAATGTTAAAGACATAAAGAAGATGTTAGGAATTGATATTACTATTGGATTTATTGCAACAATGATATTTGGTTTGGCAGCCTTTGTTTTTCCTCATAAAATAATGGGAATATTATCAAATGATATTGAAGTAATACAGTTAGGTTCACAATATTTAAGGATTGTAGCTATAAGTACAATATTTGTTAACTTAAGTCAATGTCTTTCTTCAGCACTAAGAAGTACAGGACAGCCATCTATACCTATGTATGCTAGTTTAATAGGTGTTTTATGTAATGCAGTATTAAACTGGGTATTTATATTTGGTAATCTTGGAGCACCAAAAATGGGGGTGGCAGGAGCAGCTTTAGCAACGACCATTGCCAGAATAATAGAATTTATATATATTCTTGGTAATGTTTATATAGGTAAGAATATAGTAGCAGCAAAGGTAAGAGAATTATTTGATTTTAGTTTTAAAGATATAAAAGGTTATTTTAAGGTTTCAACTTCTGTAATTTTAAATGAGCTTGTATGGTCGCTAGGTATGACAGCTTATACAGTATCATATTCATTTATTGGCACAAGAGCTGTAGCTACAATGCAAATAGCAAATACGTTAAATAATATGTTTATGGTTATTTGTACAGGCTTAGGTGCAGCAGCAGCCATAATTATAGGAAATAAAATTGGAGCAGAAGAAGAGGAAGTAGCTATAGATTATTCTAAAAGGATTAGTATTCTTGCACCGATTGCAGGGTTTATTTTAGGAATAATAATATGGATAGCAGCACCATTAATAGTGAAACCTTTTGATGTAAGTGCAGAAGCATGTGCAGATACTATTAGAGTATTAAGAATAATGGCAATTTTTTCAGCTTTAAGATTCTTTAATACAGTATTGATAATAGGTGTATTTAGAGGTGGCGGAGATACTTTATATACAATGCTAGTACAACTTGGTACAGTTTGGTTTTATGCAGTACCAATAGCCTTTTTTGCAGCTATAGTATTAAAGATGCCAGTGGAAGTTGTATTTTTCCTAATCTGTTCTGAGGAACTTGTTAAAGTATCATTTAGTATTTCTAGATTGAAGTCATGTAAGTGGATTAAAAATGTTATAAACTAAAAAATCTGTATAAGGGAATTTATAATTTTCCTTATACAGATTTTTTTATTGTTCAGGTAGCTTACTAGCTACAATTTCTTGAATTTTTGCTGGTAGCTCTTCTAATTCTTCCTTAGATAAGCCATTAGTTTCAACCATTTTATGTATATAGAAATCTACAGTGCCTTTTTTTATCCATGATCCATTACCATGTTCCATGATCTTGTATGAACCATTAATAGTGATAGGTATTATAGGACACTTTGATTTTGTGGCAAGTTTAAAGCTTCCTGCTTTAAATTCTGCCATCTTAGTACCTTTACTTCTAGTTCCTTCTGGGAAGATAACCATTGAAAATCCCGCTTTTAAGTTTTTTATACCTTTAATAATAGCTTCCCCAGATTTTCTTATGCTTAATCTATCCATAAATACACAATGCATAGCATTCATCCAGCCTGTAACTAGAGGGATTTTTTCTACTTCAATTTTTGATATAAAGCCTATTAAATTAGGAATTGAAGTTAAATATATTGGTATATCAAAGTTTCCTTGATGATTTCCTACAAATAGTACAGTTTTGTCTTTTGGAAGATTTTCTAATCCATGTACATTTACATTTACTCCTGCAACTTTAAGTAATGAATTTGCCCATATACGAGTACATTTATTAGTTAGATTATTGCTTTCTTCCATTCGTCCTTTTTTAGCTAAATATTTAACTCTTAGAAGGAAGGGAATACTTATAATTAAACTTAAGAAAAACCATATAAACCAAATAATCGTTCTTATCATAATAATTCACTCCTATTATATTAGTACATTTTTCAGTATACTATAAATTTATTATGTATTCAAAAGATGTGCGTAGAAAGAGCATAAGCAAAGTTAGGAGTTTTTCATATATTATCAATGAAGATAATTTAATAGAGGTTATGAATTTGAGTGATTTTAATAAAGAAAAATTGAACATTGTCTTTGCTGATGATATAGATAATGATGGAGCAATAATACCTAGAAGATATACTTTAACTCATAGTGATGAAACAGGAGAATTGTTTTTAAGTATAGGAAAATATTATGATTATAGCAAGGTAAGTGGATTAAGAGATGAAGTCTTAGGATGCTGGAGTTGTGATGAGAATAACTTATATTATTTAAGATTGGAAGTGCTTTTAGATACTTGTGGTGATGAAGAAAAAATAGCCATAAGAAATAAAATTTTTAGAAATGAATTACCAATGGTGATTAAAGCAATAATATATGGTGATAGGGAGTTTTTTTTAATTCATAAGGAATTATATGGAAGCAAGGTAATTGTTAAATTTAAATCTAGTAATAAGACTTATAATGCTGTAGAACATTGGGGATATGTAAAAGATTATAAGGTAAAAGAAGCTTATGAATGTAGGTATTATAATGACAAGAATAAGGATATCATGAGTAATACTGTTGAAAAAAAGGCTAGTAGCCAAGAAAATATCAGTATGGAAAAATTCCAACCTATAGATATGGAAGAAAACTTAGTTAGTTATCCAACACCATTTGCACCTAGAATGAAGTATGCAATTCCAGTTAATCCACAAATTAATCTACAAAATAGATGTTCAATCATTGAAGGAGCTTTAATGGATATGCTTTTTCCTTATATAGAAAATCAGGTGTTTTTAACTTTTGGTAAAAATACTCCTTTTTGCTTAAGGCAAGGAAGAATTTTAAATGCAAGGGTTATATCTAGCTATGGACCATGTAGGCAGCAATATGAAATAGTAGTGGGAATAAAGGCAGGAAGAGTACCTACACCATATGATAATCTCATAATAACATTTTTAATTAACAATAATAGAGTTACTGTAAAATCATCAAAAAATCCTAGATTTGAATAATAGAAGAAATTGACATAACAAAAAAGTTATAATAAAATAGTTATTGTAGTGGATATGCTCCTATAGTTAAATGGATAGAACAATCCCCTCCTAAGGGATAGATACAGGTTCGATTCCTGTTGGGAGTACCACTTTTTTTATTGAAATTTGATAATTGATAATTATTAGATGGGGCTGTCGCATTAAGAATAAATACTACAATATATTGTGTTGATTTTTATTTTTCAAAACAATATATTGTGTATAAAAATTTTAGTGCGACAGGCCTTTTTTAATGGAAAAAATTCAGCCCTAAAGCTGAATTTTATCATTAATTATTAATTTTTAACTATTTAGCTCTCTTTTCTAGTAAGTCTTTTCCTTTTTCAAGTCCTAAAAGAATAGCTCCACCAATAATGAAATATATAAAGCTAAATGTGCTTAAGGTCATAGCTGGTTTAGCTACTTCTAAAGTTGTAGGTCCCATAAATACTGCGTATAGAGAACCTATCATAAGTCCTAAAATTAAATAAATCATTTGTGATCTATGTCTCTTTAACTCAATTTTTATTATTTTAATTGTTGAAACTATACCTGTTATAACTCCAAGTCCAAATATAACTAGTACAGGTACGTATTCAAAATTAAAAGTAAGAAATTCTTTTATTGCATTTATTATTCCTGTATAAAGACCAAAGATTAATAGTAATGTAGAACCTGATATACCAGGAAGAACCATAGCTGATATTGCTATCATTCCAGCCACAAAAACAAAAATCCCAAGTCCTATAGATAATCCGCTTATTGAAAGGTTTAATCCACCTTCAGAGCCAGCGGCAGGGTTAAAATAAGTTATAAGTGCAACAATTGCCACACCAATAATAGTAAAGATTATATTTTTATACTGTCCAACTATTGAATCTTTCTCTTGTTTAATTATCATTGGTATTGCTACAATGATAAGTCCTGTAAATAATGAACTTATGGCATAAATGTGATCATTAAAAATAGATGATAAGAATACTACAGAAAGTCCTAGTCCTATTATCCATCCAAAGCCAAGTTTAATTAAAAATATTAAAGCTTTTTTCTTTTCTTCCCATGGATCTTTAGAAACTAAAGTATTTAGAGAGTTTATGAAATCATCATAAAAACCTAATATGAAAGCTATAGTACCACCTGATACTCCAGGAACACTATCTGCTAAGGACATACAGAAGCCTCTAATAAAATTAAGAATAATCATAATTCACCTCAAATTGTAAAAAATTAAAATAAAAAGGAATAAAGTTCCCTTTAATTAAATATTATAATTGTATTGCTATAAATATAAAAGTTAAAAATTTTTAACAATATAAATAATTGTTAAAGTTTTCTTAAACAGCAATATTGTAAATTTTATGTTTATTTATTATGGTAAAATATACAATGAAAATTTAAGTTATGATATAATTAAATAAAAATTGATTAAAACATAGGAGTGTGATTTGATTTTGGACACCGGTGTTCAGATAACGATACTTATAATTCTACTTTTTCTATCAGCATTTTTCTCAATGTCAGAGACAGCTTTGATGTCTTTAAGCAAGATAAGAGTAAGACATATGGTGGAAGAAGGAGTTAAGGGAGCTAAGTTAGTTGAAAGGCTAATAGAAGACCCCAACAAATTATTAGGAGCAATATTAATAGGAAATAATATAGTAAATATAGGAGCATCATCTTTGGCAACATCAATTGCAGTAGCTAAATGGGGCGAAGGTGGAGTTGGAATAGTTACATTAGGACTAACAGTAATAGTATTAATTTTTGGAGAGATAACACCAAAATCAATAGCAAAGCAAAAGTCTGAAAGTGTATCACTTGCTGTAAGTAAATTTATTAATATAATTGTTAAGCTATTAAAGCCTTTCATTATATTATTTACAGGAGTTTCTTCAATATTTATTAGATTATTAGGTGGAGATCCTAAAGCTAATGAGCCATTTATAACTGAAGAGGAAATTAAAACCATGGTTGGTGTAAGTGAAGAAGAAGGAGTTCTAGAAGATGTTGAAAAAGAAATGATTTTCAATGTTTTTGACTTTGCAGACGCTCAGGTAAAAGATGTTATGGTTCAAAGAGTAGACATAATAGCAGTAGATTTAGAAGCAAGCTATGATGAAGTGTTAGATGTGATTAAAAAAGAGCAATTTTCTAGAATACCGGTATATAATCAAACTATTGATGATATAGTGGGAATATTAAATGTAAAAGACTTAATTATGGCAGAGCAGAATAAAGAAAAGTTTAAGGTTTCTGATTACATGCGAGAACCAAATTATACTTTTGAATTTAAAAAGATTGCTGAATTATTTAAAGAAATGAAGAAAACGAGAAATCATATAGCTGTAGTCTTAGATGAATATGGTGGAACTGTTGGTATTGTCACTATAGAAGATTTAATTGAAGAAGTATTTGGCGATATAGAAGATGAATATGATGATGAAAATAAGGAAATTGAAGTTATCAAAGAAGATGAATATATTGTTGATGGAAGTGCTAAGCTTGATGTTGTCAGTGAACTTATAGGAGTAAACATGGAATCAGAGGAATTTGATTCTGTAGGCGGTTTAATTATTGGGGAATTAGGAAGGTTCCCTGAGCAAGATGAAGAAATAGTTTTAAATAATATTAAGTTTAAAGTAGAAGAAATAGACAAAAATAGAGTTAAAAAAGTAAGGATTTTTACTTGATAAACATTGGGGCTGTTGCATTTTTGCAACGGCCTCAATGTTTATTAAAAATGTAGAATGAAAAATTTAAAATTATGTTTGAAAGACTTTCAGAAATTTTTTTAAAAATATATTTTTAATTCTTAGATTTTACATTTTTAATTTATAAAGGAGGTGTTTTTTTGGATTATATGAAGATAGCCTTAGATGAGGCTAGAAAGGCACTAAATAAGGGAGAAGTGCCTGTGGGTGCAGTGATTGTAAAAGATAATGAAATAATAGCTGTAGCTCATAATTTAAAGGAAACTAATAAAAATGCTATGGCTCATGCAGAAATGATAGCTATTGATATGGCCAGTAAGGTTATAGGTGATTGGAGGCTTAATGGATGTGAGATGTATGTAACTTTAGAGCCTTGTGCCATGTGTACATCAGCAATTGCTCATGCAAGGATATCAAAGTTATATATAGGAAGTTTTAATAGGGATATGGGTGCTTGTGGTAGTATATTAAACCTTTTAGATTATAAAATGTTTAATACAGAAGTGAATGTTAATTGGAACTATGATGAAGAATGTAGTAAAATATTAACAGAATTCTTTAATAGTAAAAGAAAAATAAAATAGGTGGTGAGGAAATGAATCCAGTAGCTTTTGAAATTTTTGGATTACAGATCAGATGGTATGGGATAATTATTGCAGGAGGAGTATTAGCTGCATTTTTATTATCAAGTGTACTAGCAAAGAAAAAGGGAGTGTCATTTGATGATATAGTTGATGCATTCATATGGGCTTTTCCGATAGCAATAGTAGGTGCAAGGGCATATTATGTAGCATTTGAGTTTAAAAACTTTGATTCATTTGCAGATATGATTAATATTAGGACTGGTGGACTAGCTATACATGGTGGTCTTATAGCAGGAATAATTACAGCGTATATAGTATTAAGGATTAAAAAGGTTAATTTTTGGGAATACATAGATGTTGTTATACCGGCAGTTGCATTAGCACAAGGAATAGGAAGATGGGGTAATTTCATGAATCATGAAGCCCATGGTGGTGCTGTTTCATCAGATTTTATAAGTAGATTCCCTGAATTTATACAAAAAGGAATGTTGATAAATGGATCATATTATCATCCGACTTTCTTATATGAATCTGTTTTTGATGTATTAATATGTTTAATATTAATTTACATCCTATTTAAAAAGAAAAAGCAGCATGGAATTGTTTTAGGAGCTTATTTGATCCTCTATTCTTCTGCTAGATTCTTTATTGAAGGGCTTAGAACGGATAGTTTAATGTTTATGGGCCTTAGAATAGCCCAAGTTATAAGTATAGTGGGAATAATTTTAGGGGCAATTATAATATTTATATCTATTAAGAAAGCCAAAAGTAATAATATATAATATTTAACTTTTTTTTAACCTCTGGAGGAATAAGTAGATTTTATCTTTAAAATCTATTTATTCCTCTATTTTTTTATAGTTTTAATAATAAAAAAACAAAAAGTAAAAAGAATATTTTACTTTTTAACAGAAAAATTAATAAAAAGTCGTTTTTTGACTAAAATATGGAATATAATAACAAAAATCATTAATAAAATTAATAGTAAAAAATTAAAAAATAAAAAGGTAAATAAAATAATTTACTTTTTAAAAGGGTATGATATACTTAATTTTGCGCTGAAAAAGCAATTTTTAAGTGTGGGAAAGGATGCAGAAAGATGGATTATGGTGAAATTTTATCTTCAGGAAAGAAAATAAAGAGAATAAGAAAAGAACTTGGGCTTAAACAGCATGAAATTACTAAGGGAGAAGTTACCCGTAATTTAATAAGCATTATTGAAAATGACAAGGCAGCTTTAACTGAAAAGGTAGCTAAAGTAATAGCTGATAATATTAATATGGCTTGTAGTGAGCAAAATATAGATTATCATGTAAGTGCCAAATACCTTTTAGAAAGTGAAGAGTATCAGGCTGAAAGAGTTGTGGATAAGTATTTAGAAAACTTGTCTGTGGATAACTTGCAGATAGTAGATGAAATTGAAGAGTTCTTAATTATTTACGACCTTACTGATAAAAAAATAAGTATATATGAAAAGATTGGTGATCTTTATAATGATATAAAGGACTATTATAAAAGTTATACATATTATATAAAGGCTTTTGAAAGCATTAAAAAAGATAAGATTGATGATAGGGCAGCTATTTTAATTTTAAAGTTAATTAATTGTTGCAAAGTTAATGATAAATTCAAGGAAGCTTTAGAATTTTGTAAGCTACCACTAAAAAATGAAACTTTTATTTCTATGGACATAAAGTTAGAGCTTTTATTAAATAAGGCAGAAATACTTATGTTACTTAAGGAATATGATTATTCCTTAGATGAAATTGAAAGCATTGAAGAATTTACTGAAGAATTTACTGAAGAATATTTATTTGATTTAAATATATTGAAGGGACAATGTTACAGAGAAAATAAGTACTATAGGGATGCTTTAGAGGTTTATAGGAGTCTTAAAGTAAAAATTGAAAACTTAGATAAAAATAAGATTCTTTACATAAATATAAAAATAATAGCAATATACATTTTGCTTAGAGATAATAGGAATATTAGAAAGTATATTGATGAATCTCTAATGCTCATAAGTTCTAAGAGAGGATTATATAAGGAAGAGAAGGGAGCAGATATTTTTTCTGGTTTAGCTAAAGGTTTTAAATTTATTAATGAAGATGAGAAGGCTGCAGAGTATTATAATCATGCTATTTATAGTGCAAAAAGAAATAAGCAGTATACAATACTCCTTGATTCACTAGAAAATTTATTTGAAATTTATGAAAAGAAGAAAGATATTGATGAAATAGACAATATAAAGAATGAACTTTTAGAATTAATATCTACTAAGGCTCTAAATAATGAAAATAAAATGATATTTAAAGTCATAGGATTTTATAATGTTATGGATGATAAAGAGAGTATTGAAGGAATTGTTAGCTTTATTTTAAATCATCAATAAATTTCGGGAAAAAAATCAAGAAAATCTTTCTATTGAACAACTAAAAGAATTATGTTAGAATGTAAAAGTATAAAAAGTAAATATAATTTTATAGAGCTTTTTATACTTTATATTTTATCAGTATAAATATTATGGAGAGATGTCCGAGTGGCCGAAGGAGCACGCCTGGAACGCGTGTATAGGGGAAACTCTATCGTGGGTTCAAATCCCACTTTCTCCGCCAATGCCGTGCTAGATGGGGAGTCAGCGGTGCCCTGTAACCTGCAATCCGCTATAGCAGGATTGAATTCCTCACCTAGGCTTTAATCTATATGGTCTGCCCCTTTGCAAGTGATGTTGAGGGTTGGGTCCCATGCGACGTAAGACTGTGAACCTCGTCAGGTCCGGAAGGAAGCAGCGATAAGCAGCCCCTGCGTGTGACATGGATAAATCTTGCCTGAGTCAACTACAAAGGTAACGCATATAGATTTCTGTCAAAGTGAGGTGCACGGTTCTACATATACCTTTCTTTTTGGAAAGAAAGGATTTTTTAATGTTTAGAACTTTTTAGTTATAAGTTTAAAAACTTATAAATTTTGTGTGACTAGCAGCATCATATGTTGTTTATTAAATAGTCAATTAATTTTGGTTACTCTTCAATAGGATTAACAATATAGGACAAAAAACAATAGGACAGAAAAATAGGGAAGCTTCATCTGAACTTATGAAGTCTTCCCTACTTTTCTATCTTTTTTTAAGTTTAAGCTTTTTTTATATAATTAATAAATTTATACTGTAATCCATCTTTAGCGTTAGTTAAGATATGTGAAGAATAATCCACAGCCCAATTTTCTAAATCAATCTGTGGAAAACTTGTATCACCTGAGAAATCTTTTAGTACTTCCGTTAAATATATCTTATCTGCATGTGGTAAAAATTCTTTATAAATTTCTCCACCGCCAATTATAAAAGCTTCCACAGGGGAATTTTTATAATTGTTGATAATTTGGTCAGCGTTGTGGATAACTTCTACATTTTCATTATCCACAGAAAAATTTTTATCTCTAGTCAAAATTATATGCTTTCTATTAGGAAGCACTCCAGGAAGTGATTCAAAAGTTTTTCTACCCATAATTATGGTATTGCCGCTTGTTATTTCTTTAAATCTTTTTAAATCGTCAGAAATATGCCATAAAAGTTTGTTATTTCCGCCAATTATATTATTTTGAGCCTTGGCTACTATAATGGAAATCATTTTTACACCTCTTCTTTATTTTACTATATTCCTAAATCAAATTTTAATTGAGGCTTAACTGGTTCGTAATCTATAAGTTCAAAATCATCAAGAGTGAAATCATAGAAATTAGTCTTGCCTTCTTTAAGTATTAATTTTGGCTGTTTTTCACTAGGTGTTCTAGAAAGAAGCTCTTTAGCTTGATCAATATGTCTGTCATAAATATGTAAGTTATCTACAACATGCATAAATACACCTGGCTTTAAGCCTACATGTCTAGCTACCATCATCAGTAAGGCTACATACTGCATTTTATTTACATGTCCAGCTACAAGATAATCTGACGACCTTTGGTGTAATGTCATATCAAGATATTCGCCTCTGGCAGACCAAACAGTTAGAAATGCACATGGATGAAGCCCGGCAGTTTCTTCGAAGTCAGCATATTGATAAAGATCAATGATGTGTCTCCTTGTGTATGGTTCATTAGTAAGCCCATCTAATAACTTATTCATTAAGTCATATTTTTTTACTGTAGCACCATATCTTTGGCCAATGGTATTTGTGTTATCCACTTCCCAGTCTCGCCACCACATGATATTATGTTTTTCTTCCAAAACAGATAAATCATTGCTTTGATCTTGATATATCCATAATATTTCCTTTATAGCAGATTTTATAGCTATAGGTCTAAGAGTTGTAATAGGAAATTCACCTTTGCTAATATCATATTTTTCTACTATTTGATTAACGTAGATTGTATGAGCAGGTGTTCCATCCTTATAAATAGGTCTGATTTTATGTCCAACAGTACTTGTTCCATTATTTAAAATGTCTTGTATGTTTTCAATAAAAATCTTATCAGCTTTTGATACATAATTTGTTGTCATATGCTCACCTCAAAAATGTTAAATTATAAAATTTAAGTATAACATTCTTTTAAAAATTTGAAAATTTCAGTAGTATTTTTTAGTAGAATATTGCCTAAAATTATAGATAATATAGTAAACTGTTTGAGATAAAAGGAATTATTTATTTTCACAAAAACTAGTGTATAATAATAATTAAAGTTTATAAAAAAAGAGAGGTAAGAGATTTGGCATATACTGCTTTATATAGAGAATGGAGACCAAGTACATTTTATGATGTAGTAGGTCAGGAACATATAACAACTACATTAAAAAATCAAATACTTAATAATAGAATAGCCCATGCTTATCTTTTCTGTGGAACGAGAGGTACTGGTAAAACATCTACAGCAAAAGTTTTTGCTAAAGCATTAAACTGTTTGAATTTGCAAGATGGAGAGCCATGCAATGAATGTGAAATGTGTAAAAAGATAAATAACGGACTTGCTATTGATGTAACAGAGCTAGATGCTGCTTCAAACAATGGTGTAGATAAAATCAGAGATATTATTGATGATGTTAAATATCCTCCGCAAGAAGCACGTTTCAAGGTATATATAATGGATGAAGTTCATATGCTTTCAGTAGGAGCTGTAAATGCATTTTTAAAAACTTTAGAGGAGCCACCTGCAAATGTAATATTTATTTTAGCTACAACAGATCCTCAAAAGTTACCTATTACCATTCTTTCAAGATGTCAGAGGTTTGATTTTAAGAGAATTAATAAAAATGATATAACTGCAAGACTTAGAAAGATAGTTACTGAAAAGGGAGTTATGGCCGATGATAAGAGTTTAAATCTTATTGCTAGAGTTTCAGATGGAGCTATGAGAGATTCTTTAAGTATATTAGATCAAGCAATATCTATGGGGAACGGAGCTGTAGAGTATTCATCTGTTGTTTCTATGTTAGGACTTGTAACTAATGAATATCTTTTTACTTTAACTAATAATGTTATAGAAAGAAATATTGAAAAATGTATTTCAACTATTGAAGAAATAATTACTTCAGGTAAGGATGCTTATTTATTTATTAAGGACCTTATTGAACACTATAGAAATCTTTTAATGGCAAAAGTAACTAATAATGCAGAAGAAGTTCTTGATATGTCAGAAGAGAATATTGCGCTTATTAAGGAGCAGTCAGCAAGACTAAGAGCAGAAGAAATAATGAGATGTATACGAATATTACAAGAAGCAGAAGGTAATGCTAAGGTTAGTAAGCAGGCTAGGCTTTATTTAGAACTTTCCATAATAAAAATGTGCAAAATTGAGTATGATACATCAAGTGAAGTTATTTTAACTAGGCTTAATAGATTAGAAGAAAATTTAAAGAACGGAAATATAGCTGTAGCTGTTAAGGAAGGAGTTATGGCTGAAGCTACTAGTATGAAAAAAGCAGCAACACCTGCAAGTAAAGCTACTAAATCTGTAAATACAGAATCATCTGCCATTGGAAATGCTAGTTCTAGGTTGACTATCAATGAAGTGCAAAGAGCTTGGAAGGATGTATTAGAAAGGTTCAAAGCTAAAAGAGCAATGATTATTTATGCATCTATATTAATGGGAAGGCCCATTTCATGCAGTAATGGTATTATAACAGTTGAATTTGATGAAGATTATAAGCTTAGTGCAGATAGATTAAATAAGGCAGAAAATAAAGTAGTAGTAAATGAAGTATTTTCTGAAGTATTTCAAGAAAAATTAAATGTACAGTTTGTATCTAAAGAAAAAAACAGCAATGAGCAAAATGCAGAAGATGTTTTGATGAATGCCTTTGGTGAAGGATTAGTAGATATACTTGATGAATAATGGTAAAAAAATAAGATAAATACTTTATTCTAGTAAAAACTATAAAAATACTTTATAATATGAATAGACTTTTTATTTAAGAGGAGGATTTTTTATGGCAAGAGGAGGATTTCCAGGCGGCTTCGGCGGAGGAAACATGAATAACTTAATGAAGCAAGCACAAAAGCTTCAAAAGGAAATGGAAGAAATGCAAAAAAACTTAGAAAACAGCGAATATGAAGCTTCAGTAGGTGGCGGAGCTGTTGTCGTAAAAGTTAGCGGTAAAAAAGAAGTAACATCAATTAAAATAAAAGAAGAAGTTGTAGATTCAGATGATGTTGAAATGTTAGAAGATTTAGTTCTTAGTGCTGTAAATGAAGCATTAAAGAAAGCGGAAGAAGCTAGTTCAAATCAAATGGGAAAATTAACAGGTGGATTAAACATACCTGGATTATTTTAAATTTATTAAAGGGCATGCAAGGAGACTTGCGTGCCTTAAAAATTATGAATGGAAGGATGAATTAAATGGATTTTTATCCAGTTGCTATAGAAAAGCTAATTGAAGAATTTGCAAAATTGCCTAGTATAGGAAAAAAGACAGCTCAAAGATTGACATTACATATATTAAATCTTCCAGAAGATGAAGTGAAGGAATTTGCCACAGCTTTAGTTAGGGCTAGAGGTACAATAAAATACTGTTCTATATGTGGAAACTTTACTGAAACGGATCCTTGTCCAATATGTAGCAATCCAAGTAGAGATAAGAGCGTAATATGTGTTGTGGAACAACCTAAAGATATTATGACTATGGAAAAAGTTAAAGAATTTAATGGAACATATCATGTACTGCACGGTAATCTTTCTCCAATGCAGGGAAGAGGGCCTCAAGATATAAAGATAAGAGAACTTGTGGCAAGGATGAATGCTGATGTAAAAGAAGTTATTATTGCTACAAATCCTAATGTTGAAGGAGAAGCTACAGCAATGTATATTTCTAGAATACTTAGACCTCTTGAAGTTAAGGTAACGAGAATTGCTTCAGGGCTTCCTGTTGGAGGAGATTTAGAGTATGCTGATGAAGTTACTTTATCTAAAGCATTAGAAGGAAGAAAAGAAATATAAAATGAAGACTTTCTGAATAAAATTTAAATATATGGAAATAAATAGAATAAATATTTTTAATTTCTATTTAAATTTTAGGAGGGAGTTATGAATAAGGGCAAAATTTTAAATTTTATACTGGCAAGGTATGAATATGAGGATACTTTAGATGATGAGCTTTTAGAGTCTATTAGGGAAACAATAGAAGAAATGCAAATAGCCCAATGTATGTTCAATTATGTAAATGACCCTAAATTAATTGAAGCTGCCATATATAGAGAAGATGCAGCAAAGAAAAAATTTGAATATCTTTTATCGCTAGCTAAAGAGAAGCAAATGAATAAAAAGATAGATATGTAATGAATTTTTTTAAATTATGTAGCATAATAATAAGTACTATATAGGGGGAGAAAGAGGGGAAGGTTAAATGATAAGTTTAGATATGATGGTATATGCATTAATTGGATTGGCATTATTGTTCTTAATAATAAAATTACTTAAATGGCCATTAAAGATATTAATTAATGGTATTTTAGGAATTATATTATTATATATATCAAATATAGTGGGAAGTTATATAGGGTTTGTGCTACCTATTAATGCAATATCAGCACTTGTAGCAGGTTTTTTAGGCATACCAGGAATAATATTTTTAATATTATTTCAATTTTTTGTATAATTTAATGATTGTTAAAAAAACAGGAAGGGAGCCTTTTTAGGTTCCCTTATAAGTTAAAACAGATATGAATTAAAGAAATAAGTTGTTAATGAATGAAAACTCTATATATTAAGTAATTTATGCACAAGGTAAAAAAGTGATACAAAAAATTTAGGTGTAAGCACTACATCCGCTTACACCTGTTTAATATGTGGATAATTTAACTTAAAAGCAAAGAAATTATCTACAATAATAACTTGCCCATTATTTATAAAAATATGCACAATTAATGTTATAATTTAAGAAGAAAAGTAAGTTAATATATAATTGTAGGATATTATGTAATATGAGGTGATAAAGATGCCAGCAGGCAATGGAGTAAATTGTTTATACTGCCCAGAAAGAGAAGTAGGTAGATGTGAAGGTAATGATACAGGATGTTTATGTTTTAAATGTCCAAGACATTTAGGACAATGCAGATGTGTGAAGTAT
>NZ_FR886609.1:0-7404 GCF_000436575.1 Clostridium sp. CAG:265 | reverse complement strand
AGAGTCAGTTTTAATTTTTGATGAGAGATAACAAAATATTTTTAATGTTTTAAAGGGTTCAGAAGATAATCTGAATCTTTTTTGTTTTCAGAAGAGAATATATTATTTTTTTATTAATATCATAAATATAACTTTATGAATAATATAACAAGATAAGAATAAATAAATATAAAGTATAGCACTAATACTAAAATTAATATAATAGTAACAGGCTATAGCAGTAAATAAGAATATAATGGGGGAATTTCATGCATAAGAAATTATTTATTCCTGGGCCAGTGGAGGTTAGACAAGAGGTTTTAGAAAAGATGTCAACACCTATGATTGGGCACAGAAGCAAAGAAGCATCAGAATTACAGAGACACATAAGTGATAATTTAAGAAAGTTATTTTATACACAAAGTGAGATATTACTTTCTACATCATCAGGTAGTGGTCTTATGGAAGGGGCAATAAGATCATGTACAGCAAAGAGAGCAGCAGTATTTTCTGTGGGGGCATTTGGTAAACGGTGGTACAAGATGGCCATAAGTAATAATGTTCCTGCAGATATCTTTGAATTTGAAATGGGGAGGGCAGTAAAGGTAGACAAGGTTAAGGAGGTTTTAAATACAGGAAAGTATGATTTAGTAGCAGTAACTCATAATGAAACATCAACAGGAATAATGAATCCTATCAAGGAAATAGGTGAAGTTATAAAAAATTATCCAGAGGTAGTTTTTATTGTAGACACAGTAAGTTCTGCTGGTGGTACAAAAATAGAAGTTGATAATTGTGGAATAGATGTATGTTTGACATCATCACAAAAGGCTTTAGGTCTTCCACCGGGATTATCAGTATGTACTTTTTCAGAAAAAGCAAAAAATAGGGCTGAAAATGTTAAAAATAGGGGCTTTTATTTAGATTTGCTTGCTTTATATAAATATTTAAAGAAGAAAAATTATCAATATCCTTCAACACCATCTTTATCACATATGTTTGCCCTTGATTATCAGCTTAATTATATATTAAATGTTGAAGGATTAGAAAATAGATTTAAAAGGCATATAGAAATGGCTGATATAGTTAGGAATTGGGGCAGAAAGTATTTTGAACTATTTCCTGAAGAGGGTTATTTGTCTAATACATTAACTACTATTAAGAATACTAGAGGAATAAGCGTATCAGATCTTAATAAAGAATTAGCAAAACGAGGTTTTCAAATTTCTAATGGATATGGAGATTTAAAAGAAAAGACATTTAGAATAGCTCATATGGCAGATATAACTGTAGATGAAGTGAAGGAGCTCTTAGATAATATCAATGACATCCTAGATTTAAAATAATTTATTATTCATAATTAATATATTGGGGGGATTTTACCTTGAAGGTATTGGCCAATGATGGTCTTGAAATAAGTGCAATAAATGAAATAAAGAAAAATGGTATATATATAGAAACAAACCATTTTGATAAAGAGGAATTGATTGAGAATATAAAGAATTATGATGTGCTAGTAGTAAGATCTAACACTAAGGTTACCAGTGATGTTTTAGAGGCAGGAGCAAAAGGAAATTTAAAATTAGTGATTAGGGCAGGAGTAGGAATTGATAATATAGATTTAGATTATGCTAAAAAAGTAGGAATTAAAGTTAGTAATACTCCTGATGCTAGTTCAGATTCAGTGGCAGAATTAGCTTTAGGGCATATGTTTTCTGTTGCTAGGTATATAGCAGTAGCAAATTATACAATGAGAAATGGACAGTGGAATAAGAAGCAGTACAAAGGTAGTGAAATAGCTGGTAAGATTCTTGGAATAATAGGTATGGGGCGCATAGGGAAAGCTTTGGCAGGAAAAGCAGAAGCTTTAGGTATGAAGATAATATATGCAGATGTTTTAGGAAAGCAAGATAATCTAGCTTATGAATTTATGGATTTAGATAATCTTTTAAAGGTTAGCGATTATGTATCATTACATGTTCCATATGATAAGGATAAAGGAGCTTTAATAAGCAGTAGAGAAATATCAATGATGAAGGAGGGTGCAGTTATAATTAATTGTGCTAGAGGAAAGGTGGTAGATGAAGAGGCGTTATTAGAGGGATTGAATTCAGGAAAATTAGCAGGAGCAGGGATAGATGTATTTGAACAGGAGCCTAGTAAAAATACAGAATTAATTAATCATGAACGTGTAAGCGTAACACCTCATATAGGAGCTTCTACCAAAGAGGCTCAAGAAAGAATTGGAAAAGAAGTAGCAGCTATAGTAATTAATTTTAATAAGTAATTTTTAACATAAGGGAGGTATTAAATGTGGCAATTATTAGACCTTTCAAAGCATACAGACCAGTTAAAGAATATGTAAAAGATATTGCAGCTTTGCCTTATGATGTTATGAGTAGCAAGGAAGCCAGAGAGATTGTAAAGAATAATAAATATTCCTTTCTCCGTGTTGATAGGGCAGAAGTAAATCTAGCTGAAAGTGTAGGTGAATATGATAAAGTTGTATATGATACAGCTAATCAAGTGTTAGAAAATATGATAGAAAAGGGGCTATATATACAAGAAAAAACACCTGCTATTTATATTTATCAGCAAATAATGGATGGAAGAGGGCAAAAAGGAATAGTGTGTTGTACATCAGTTGATGATTATATTAACAATATTATCAAAAAGCATGAAAGGACAAGATTACTTAAAGAAATAGATAGAGTTAATCATGTAGATATATGTAATGCTAATACAGGGCCTATATTCCTTACTTATAGGAATAATGATGAAATATCATCAATAGTAGAAGAGTGGAGTAAGAAGGTGCCTGTTTATGATTTTATATCAGAAGATGGTAATGGACATAGGGTGTGGATAATAGATGATAATATAATAATAGAAAAATTAGTTAAATTATTTAAGAGTATAAAATACTTATATATTGCCGATGGGCATCATAGATCAGCTTCAGCTGTAAAAGTTGCTTTAAATAGAAGAAAGCAATTAGGTAAGTATACAGGAGATGAAGAATTTAATTATTTTTTATCTATAATATATCCTGATACAGAGCTTAAAGTGTTTGATTATAATAGGACAGTTAAGGATTTAAATGGGCTTAGTGAAGAAGAGTTTTTTAGCAAGGTTAAAGAATCGTTTTATCTGTCTAAATCAGAAGGTAATAAGCCAGTAACTCCGAAGAATAAACATGAATTTGGTATGTATATGAATAAGCAATGGTTTATTTTAAGAGCAAAGGATGGCTCTTTTGATGAAAATAATTCTATAGATAGTTTAGACGTATCAATACTTCAAAATAATCTCTTGAATCCTATACTAGGAATAAGTGACCCAACAAAATCAGAGAGAATAGAGTTTATTGGAGGCATAAGAGGTCTTAAGGAGTTAGAAAATAGGGCAGATACTGATATGAAAGTGAGTTTTTCTATGTATGCAACCACTATAGATGATATTATGAATGTTGCAGATAATGGTAAAACAATGCCACCTAAGTCTACTTGGTTTGAACCTAAGCCAAGAAGTGGTATATTCATTCATAAATTTTAGTAATAAATAAAAGGAACGGTAATAATAAACAACTGTTCCTTTTATATTTATATTATAGGCTTGTAACCATTTCTTTTAATATAGCAGTTGAATGTTTAACAGCTATAGGTGTGAATTTTTCAAAGTCCATATGTGCTCCGTTATTTGCATTGTCAGATATTGATCTGATTACAACGAAAGGAATAGAGTTTAAGTAACATACATGGGCAATACTTGCACCCTCCATTTCACATGATAAAGCACCAAATTCTTTTTCTAACCATTGGATTTTTTCAAGAGAAGCAACAAACATATCTCCAGAAACAATTCTTCCTGAGAAGGTATTGAAATCTCCAGCTTTATCACAAGCGGATTTAGCTACTTCTATTAAGTGTTCATCACATTTAAAATCAAATGTATCTAATCTTGGAATTTGTCCCATAGGATCACCAAAGGCAGTAGTATCCATATCATATTGGACTAAATTAGTAGCAATTACTACATCACCAGGATATATTTCTTTACCAATACCTCCAGCAACACCTACATTAATTATATGTGTTACTTCGTATTCACTAATAAGAAGCTGAGTACATATAGCAGCATTAACCTTACCTATTCCACATACAACAGCAACTACGTCTTTACCCCATAATTTTCCTCTATGGAATGTCATTTTAGCTTTTACTGTAGTATCTTCTAATTCCATGTCAGTTAATAATATTTCTAATTCTTCTGACATAGCACCAATTATTCCTAATATCATCTTTACCTCCAAAATAATTATTTTAATTCAACATATATTATATACATAGAGGAAATCATTTAATAGTGTATAAATAATAAAAAATAAAATAGCGAATTCCGATAGGAGTTACTTGAGAAAAATGCTTCAATAGTCTAATATTATTAATAAGCAAATAAACGTACATAAAAAGGAGAGAAGGAAGATGGCATTATATCCATTTTGTAGAACAGAACTATTAGTAGGAGAAGATGGTATTGAAAAGCTTAAAAATTCAAAAGTTATAGTTTTTGGTATAGGTGGAGTAGGAAGTTTTGCTGTAGAAGCATTAACAAGAGCTGGAGTTGGGAATTTAGTATTAGTAGATAATGATACTGTATGTATATCTAACTTAAATAGACAAATACATGCCACTACAAAAACTGTAGATATGGTTAAAGTTGAAGCTATGAAGGAAAGAATTAAATTAATTAATCCTGAATGTAAAGTTGAAGCAAAACAAGTATTTGTTACAGCTGAAAATATTCCAGATTTAATAACAGATGATATAGATTATGTTGTAGATGCAATAGATACTGTAACATCAAAACTTGCCTTAGCTGAATATTGCTATAAAAATGAAATAAAGATAATGAGTTCAATGGGAACTGGAAACAAACTTGATCCAACTATGTTTCAAGTATCAGATGTATATAAGACAAAAGTATGTCCTTTAGCTAAAGTTATGAGATATGAATTGAAGAAGAGGGGCGTAAAGAAGTTAAAAGTTGTATATTCTGAAGAAATGCCAATGACTCCTGATAAGGGAAGGGCTGTACCTTCAGGTAAGAGACAAACTCCAGGAAGTATTTCCTTTGTTCCTCCTGTTGCAGGAATGATAATAGGTGGAGAAGTAATTAAAGATTTAATTGGTATAAATAAATAATAAAAAAGGCTTTCTTAAGTGTAAGAGGGCCTTTTTATGTTTATATTGAAGGATTTTGCAAATATTAAATAAGTATAGATAATACTGATGAATCTTTAGTTGAGTTTTATATAGAATTATTTGTATAATAAAAATAGTGAAAATAAATTAGGAGAATATAAGATGGGGAGTCAGAAAGAAGTCAATATTGAACCAATTAAAGGTACTTTGAATGATTATGTTATTAAAGATAAAGATAAAATAGTAGTGGGAAGATTTACTATAGCAGAACTGGATAAAGAAAATAAAAGAAGCACTATAAGGTTTAAATTTTATAGGGAAAATAATTATGAATTATTAAAAGTTTCAATAGATATGATTTTAAAGACTATCTTCAAAGACAGAAATATAAATAAGATTAACTTTTTAGTTAGTGAAACTAGTGATATAAGTGGATTTTTAGATTTAGGCTTTACTTTGGAGTCAATACTTTCAGAAAATCTTATGGTAAATGGAGCTATTGTAGATGAATTAGGCTTAGGCATTACAAGAAATGAATACATAAGTTCAATAAAAAATAATATAGTCTATATTAAGGGCAATAGAGTAATTGTTAGAAATTTTACACCTGCTGATGCAGAAGAGCTTACAGATTACTATATTAAAAATAAAGAACATTTAAGGGAATTTGAACCAGCTAGAGATAGTAGTTTTTATGAAGCAACGGTACAAAGGAAGATATTAATAGAAAGTTATAAGCAGTTAATGGTTGGAACAGGAATGGATTTAGGAATTTATTTAAATTATAAGCTTATTGGTAAGATAAAGGTTTCTAGTATAGTTCATGGGGTATTTAAAAGTGCAATTATAGGATATTCAATAGATAAAGAACACCAAGGAAGAGGTTATATGAAAGAAGCTGTACTGCTTGTAGAGAAATATTGCAAACAGTATTTAGACTTACATAGATTAGAAGCATCGGTGCTTGTAGATAATAATAAATCAAAAAGAGTGCTTTTGAAAAGTGGGTTTGAAGAAATAGGAGTTAATAAAAAATATCTTTATATAAATGGAAAGTGGAGAGACCATATTACATTTTATAAAATATTAGAATAAAAAAAGGAGCTGTGCACTAATTATTTAGTGCGACAGCCCATTTTTTTATTCTTAAACTTCAAAGTTAACTACAGTAGTTTCACCAGCAACAGCTGAACCAGTTGTAACAGGAGTTATTGATTTAGCAGCATCAACATTAGTTATTAAAACTGGAGTTGCTAAAGATAATCCTTTGCTTAATATGAAGTCTCTGTCTATTTTTATTATAGGTGTACCAGCTTTAACTGTTTTTCCAGCTTCAACTAATTGTTGGAAACCTTCACCATTTAAAGAAACTGTATCAACACCGATATGAACTAATAATTCAAGGCCGTTTGATAATTTTAAAGCAAAAGCATGTTTAGTTTGGAAAACTAATGTTAATTCTCCATCAGCAGGAGCAACAACAGTGTCACCTTTTATCATGATCGCAGCTCCGTCTCCAGCCATTTTTTCAGCGAAAACTGGGTCTGGTACTTCTGATAATGGAATTATATCACCATCAGCTACAGCAACTAAACAATTTTTTGGTGCTACTTCATCAGCAGTTTCTTTTGATTTTGATTTAAATAAGTTTTTAAAAAAGTTACCCATTTTTATCATCCTTTCAATAAATATAAGTTTTATTATTCATAGTATAGGTAAAATAAAAGGTATAAGTTTAACTGAATATGTAAAACTTATACCTAATCAATAAGATAATTATATATTTTTACCAATATACTGTCAATGTTTATATATAATCATTATTATTATAGTTATAAGATATGAAATATAAAATTATTACAATTATATGCTTTATTCGATGTTAAGTATTTATTATTTTACATAAAAATTAATATATCAAGTAATACGTAGCCGTGTGTATCAATGATATAAACATGGTGTATTATGTAGAAAATAAGAGTAAAGTATGAGTAATTTGTAAAAAACGAGAAAATAGATCATAGATAGATATATAATAAGATGATATTATATGTCTTGTCCTTAAGAAATGGACAGCCAGAAGCGATAATACAGTATCAAAAATATGTTTTCAAAATTTTTAAAAAGTTGTTGACATAAAAGTGATAAGGTGTTAAGATAATAAAGTCGCTTGAGGGCGACGAGATAAAATGGTCTTTGAAAATTGAACAGAATATAGTTA
>NZ_FR886608.1:0-1982 GCF_000436575.1 Clostridium sp. CAG:265 | reverse complement strand
TTTGAAGTATTAAAAAATACTGGGAGAATTGAATTTGATGAAGGTATTTTAAAAAAGTTAATTGAAGCATTTTGTGATTCACCATATATTATGCAAAATAATTATGAAGAAACTTTAGAAGAATTGTAGGATATTTTTTATTTTTTTAAAGGAGAAGCCATGGAGCAGATATCTGATGATGAACTTATTGAATTTATGAAAAGAGATTTTGATGGTAAATGTCAAGGCTCAATAGAGTATTTAAGTGGAACCAGTTTAGAAGAACTTTGCCGTGGTACAAGATATGGTCTTAATGGTTTAGAGTAAGGCTTAATAGGAGGGTGCTATGGATCATAATAATTTATATTATGTTAAGAATACTGCTTTAAATCTAGTTCCAAGAATAGAGGCGGCAGTTAGCAATAATGATTTGCAAAATATCTTTTTAAGCTTCAGATCACAGGAAGAAGAAATAATGCTATTAAAATACTATTTAGATAATAATGGAAATGATAATCCTTCAAATACTGGGTGGGAAAATAAGTTTAAAGAGTTATTAGATAAATGATAGCTCCTTTAATTAATGAAGAATAATATGCTTTTTAGTGGTAAATATAAATATTGAGGTGAATTAAATGGCTGTAAAACAAAAAAACACTAAAAAGAAAATGGCACTATTAGGTCTTAAAAAGGATAATGATGGAGATTACAGATATATCGATCCAGATGATACAACTTCAGAATTTGTTCCTGTAAGAAATAGAAATAAGAATAAAGAAAATAAATAACAATATAAATATGAAAAAGGATGTATGAAAAGTAACCTTCATACATCCTTTATGTATTTTTAATAATTAATATTTGTCAGCAAATTTAATTTTATCTAGAAGCTTTTCTGTAGCCCGCGGCAATTGCTTCCTCTTCACTATTAAAGTTAATAAGGTATACAGAATCAGACATATTTTCATAATCTCTTTGCCCAGGGCAGTGATATATCTTTGATTTAGAATTTCCTCTAATTATAGTTTCTTCAGTAGAAGAACTATCTGCTGTATTTGATGAAGATGAATTATCAGGAGATTTTCCACTAGGTACTTCTTCACCGGCAAGTGCACTAGACCCAGTGGCATAATCTATAGTTATTCCAGGTTGTACATTATAAACAAATACGTTGAATTCAATACCTTCTCCATTATCTTCTACAGATTTTGCTTCCATTTGCACTCCAGTTGCCACAAGGTTGTTTCCTTCAAAAACAGGAGTTACTCTATATAAAACATGGTTGTTTGTTTCTTTTATATAGTCAGCAACCATATTTTCGTAAGGTAGCATTAAATTAGCATTAAAATATCTAGTTCCAGTTATTAAATTACTTTTGTTGGCATTTTCTGCTGTTAACTGAAATCCAATTAAATGTGATCTATTGTAAAGATATTTACCTTCAACTATATCATATTTAATTGATTGCCATCCACTAGGTTTAACTGAACTTATAGACTCTCTTTCTTCTGTAGGCATTAGGTCAGTACCTATATTGGCATAGGCAACACCACATCTACCTAAGCTATCCAGTGGGCTATATTCTTCAAATGAAGTAGTAGTTAAATCAGAATCAGAAAAATTCGGAATATTATTATTTAATACTATATAGTCATTTCCAGAATAAGCAGGTATATTATTAATGTCAATATTGCTTTCATTAGAATTTTCAGTTGGATTGTTTAAAACAATATTATTCTTATTAGAGCTATCTGTAACTTGTTCAATAATATTAAGAGCTTGTCCAACACCGTTAGATACTGAAGTGGATGAGCAACCAATAAGTCCACTTAAACAAAGTAGTGATCCTATTATCATGATTATTGAGTTTTTAAAATTAAGTAGTTTTTTCATTATCAGTTCTCCTATATATTTCTCTTGTAATCTTTTCATGAGATGAACCATTGAATTCTTCAAAATCAATTAATTTCCATGAATCATCATTTACATTAATATCAAAATGT
>NZ_FR886607.1:0-3175 GCF_000436575.1 Clostridium sp. CAG:265 | reverse complement strand
GGATATTAAAGTAAAAAAATAAATAATATATACAATTATATAGGATTTATTAAGAGGATTGTTGGAATAAGCGTGTAATGTCAATTTTTTCAACAGTCCTTTTCCACGAGTATTACTTTATAATATAAATAGAATTTTAATTTATGAAATAGAGTAATAAGATAAAATGATAAAGTTTATTAAGTTATATATTTAATAATAAATTTAAAAATAATGCATTTATATTCCAAAACACTTCGACAATTTACGACAAAATATGAGGAAGATGTTTGTTATAATAAAATATAATTATGTTAAGTTACAAACAGAGAGAATTAGTATAAATAATACAGTAGGATTCTTATAAATATAGAAAGGATTAATTATGAATAATAGTTTTTTTGAAGTTCTAAAAGATGAGTTTGTGAATCTTTATAATATAGGAAAGTACATTGAAGAAAATATATATACCAATTCTAGTGCTGCTATAAAGGAGTCTAGATTATTTGCTGAAAAGTTATTAATTAATGTAGCAGAAATAGAAGAATTATATTATCTGAAAACAGTACCACAGTATGAAAGAATAAGAGAACTAAATAAAGACGGAATTATAAGTGATAAAATATTATCTGAATTTGATTTTATTAGAATAACAGGAAATAAAGCAATACATGAAGGTACTAATACTGATATAGAATATTCAGTTAAAATCCATAAAAAGCTTTATGCAATTGTTAAATGGTTCTTTGAAACATACGCATCTAACCATGAAGAAATAGTACCCGAATACGAACCAGCAAAATTCCCAAATAGAGATGGCTTTAATTTAGATCAAATTGATAATATTATTAAAAGAAAAATTGAGGAGTATATAGAGTCATCTAATAAAAAGAAATTAGTACAGGAAAAGGGGATTGAAAGAGACACTAGTCTTGTTGGAGAAGAATTAGAAATTGAAGAAGCTGCAATGAAGATATTAGGATATGAATATACTGATAAAATATTAGCTGAAGATACTAAGGATATAGATGAGGAAATTATTATAAATTCTAATAATACTGATATAAACGAAGAAGAAAAGAAATATATATATACATACAAAAAGTTAAAAGGTAGTTATTTATTAAATGAATTATCTAAATTAAGTGAATCAGCAAAAGAAGCAGTTGAATCATGTACTGAGCTAGATACTTTTAAAAAATATCTTCATGTAGATAGAAATATTCAAAACGAATTACTTGAACTAATAAAGGAAGCAAATGACTCAGAACAATCACAGTTAGTATTATTATGTGGAAGTGTAGGTGACGGAAAGTCACATTTATTAGCATATGTTAATGAAGAATATAAGGAAATAATAAGTAACTTTAAAATTCATAATGATGCTACTGAAAGTTTTGATCCAAGTCAAACTGAAATAGAAACATTAAAAAAAGTCTTAAGTGGATTTAGTGATAAAAATATAGAAAAAGCAAATGAAAAACTTATACTAGCTATTAATTTAGGAGTATTAAATAATTTCTTGCAAGCAGATGGTGTGAAAGAAGAATATACTAAATTTATTGAATTTATTAATAATAGTAATATTTTCAATCAAGAGAAAATTAGTAAAAGTAGTTCATCAAATAATTTTAAATTAGTAAGCTTTGGTGATTATAATATTTATGAGTTAACAGCAGAAGGTCCAAAATCTAAATATATAAAATCATTATTATATAAAATAGTAGATAAAAATGACAATAATCCTTTTTATAATGCATTTAGAAAGGATATTGAAGAGAATTTAGATAGTCCTGTAATAGAGAATTATAAAATTTTATCTATTGAAGGTGTAGTTGATAAAGTAACTCAAATCATAATTAAAGCAATGGTTAAAAATAAAAGAATATTAGGTACAAGAGAGCTACTAAATTTTATATATGAGCTAATAGTTCCAGCAAATATTGATGAGTTTGATATTACAAGTTCAAGTATTGATTATATTGATGCTATTTTACCTAATATGATATTTAATTCAAAAGAAAGAGGAGCACTATTAAAACTTATAAGTATTGAAAATCCTTTAGGATTAAGACATGAAAAACTAGACCAGTTAATAGTAACTCTAAATATTGCCAGTAATTTAAAACATATACTAAGTCAATACTTTGATGATAGTACTTATGAAATTATCGAAGTAATTTTAGGTGATATAGATAGTTTAAATGATGTGTCAGAAGCCTTAAGACAAAAGTATATAGATACTATTATAAGATTTGCATATATACTTGGAAATGAGACAATTCAGGATATATTTGAAGATAATGCGTATAGTGATTATATGAAGTATCTATACTATTACAATTGTGGAATGGGAAAAGAATATAAAATAATGTTTGATGAAGTAGAAAATGCAATATATAAATGGAATGGTTCACCTAAGAAACACTATATATACTTAAATGAAAAGTTAGAAAATTTTAATGTGGCAGAGCAGTTGAAAATAAAAGCTACAAATAAAAAAGGAATGTGTGAAAAGTTTAGTAGTGAATGTCTAGAGAGATTTAAAAGCAATATCACATTAGGATATGAAATTGTAGGAAGAGAATTATATGAAACTTTAGATGTAGATTATCAGTTATATAAAAAAATAGTAGAAGTAAATAATGGATACCATGTTACAAAGAACGATAAAGAACAAGGTGTTTTATTTGTTGAATTTATAGACAAGCTTTTATTAAATGGAAATATGGAGAATGAACTTTTAATTGAGGATAAAAGAGACAATAGAAAATTTAGTTTAATATATGAAAATGATTTTGATGAAGAGTTTATTTTTGAAAGGATGGAAAGCTAATGGTTTATGAAGAAAATATAAATAAGCTAAAAAAATCAATGCAAATGGGAGACAAACTAGGTAGCGGAAAACATACAATTAATATGGCTGCTCCATTCTTACCTTTTGTAACAAGCGAACCAGAGAGACCTAAGTTTAAAAGGAAATTCTCTAGTGTTACTGGGGAAGTAGTTAGACTTATAAATGAAAAAGAATTAGAAGAAGATTTCAATATTGTTCAATCTATAGATAATATTGTAGAAGTTGTTAAATGTAATAATGAAGATGATAAGAAGTATTTAAAAGAATTGGTAAAAGAGTATTTAATAGATAAAGATGGAGATATAAAAGTATTTCATGCAAAATTGTTTAATTATATAG
>NZ_FR886606.1:8592-38923 GCF_000436575.1 Clostridium sp. CAG:265 | reverse complement strand
GACAAAATAGGTCACGTTGAAAAAGGAAAAATCTCAATATGGATACGTTTGTCCATATTTCGAGTAGCAGAAGAATTTAATATATGAGAAAAAGATTAATTATTATTGTTTGTATAGTTATATTGTTTATAGAAAATTTACCTGAAGGCATAATTACATCAGCTATTGAAAAAAGCATTGTTGGTAAAAATGAAAAAATATGCAGTAATTATAATAATAAAATAATAAATAATTATGATGAAAATATTAAAGGAGAAAGCCCAGAAATAAGTATTCAAAATAATGAAGAAGAATTAGGGCTTGATAAAGTTAAGTTTAGTGCATATATTAATAAAACTAATGATTTATTATTTTCTATTGGATTTAACATATTAGAAAAGAAATTTACTGTAGAAAATCAATTGGATAAAAATATATCAGAAGAAACTCCAGAAGAAGTAATGTATAAAATAAGGCTTTATGATAAGGAGGGAAAGGAAAAGCTTGCAATTGAGCTTAATGGTAGTGATACTGGAAATTCTAAAAAATTGGAACTATTAAAAAATTTAAGTTATGAAATTGGTGATTTTGTTCAAATAATACCTATAAATAAAAAGGATGTATTAAAGATTACTGGTAATATACAAGGTGATATAACTAAAGAAAAAGAGGATTATTTAGATGGCATTGATAATTATGATTATATTGAAAATGTAAGATTTGAAATAGCTGATGACCATCTAAATTCAATATATAATGAAGCTCCAGTTATAAGTGGTCTTAATGATATTATAGATTCTGAAAATCCTAATAATGATATATTTACAGGAATATCAGTAAAGGATGACCATGATGGAATTATTGATAATTCTAAGCTTGAAGTTGAAGTAATTCAGCTTCAAGATGGCATATTAGAAGTTAGGTATATTGCTATAGATAGTTGGGGAAGAAAAACTATTGGGTCAAGAAGGATATTTCCTAAAAGTATTTCAAAGTTAATAGATGAACCCGAAAAGCAGGAAGAACAAATTATTAATGATAAAGAATTACCTACCCCTAATAATGTAAATATAGAAAATGCTTCTGACCAATTAACACAAAATGAAATTATAGTAGAAGGAACTCCTTATTATGATACTGAAGTTAGAAGATTTAGATTAAGGTTTGATACTATAGCAAATCAAATTCAAATAATGGATGAAGATGGAAGGCAAATGAGTAATTCTATAAATGGAGAGTATTTTAAATTTGTTTTATATGATAAAGATATGAATATAAAATCATCAGTTACGTTGTTAGGTACTGATAAGAGTGATACTGATAAATTAAATGATATAAGAAATTATCTTTTTGAAGAGGGAGATTATGTGGGAATATGGCATGCAGAATCTCAAGATAAGCTTAAAATAAATGGAGACATAAGGGTTTTAAGTAAAAATTCATCTGGTGATTTAGTAATTACTAATGAAGTTAAGCATTATAATGAAGGTGTACCACAAGAGGATATTTCAACTCGTAGATTTAGAATTAAAAATAGTGGATTGGAGGAGGTAATTAATGAAGCTCCACAAATAGCACCTTTAGCACCTGTTGAAATAATAAGAGGAAGCACAGATTTTGAGCCATTAAATTATATAAAAAATGGAAAAATAACTGATGATTTTGATGAATTTACAGAGGATAATTTAGATTCAAAAGTTGTTTCAATAACTTATAGCCCTTTTGATACTTCTAAGGTAGGAGAGCAAATTATAGTTTATACTGTTACTGATAGTTGGGGAAAGTCTAATACTGCTGAAATGAGGTTAATAGTTAAATCAACAAATCCTCTTGATGAAAAATTTATAGAATTTAAAAATGGTGATGAAAGTTTATTTAAAATAAAGTTTGATTCTGTAAAAAATCAATTTTTAGTTGATGATTTAGATAATGTAAAAGATGAAGCTATAGATTTATCTGTATCATCATCTATATTTAAATTAAGGATATATACAAATGATGGTGTATTGCAAAAGACTTTAAATATTAAGGGAACTGATAATTTAAGGTCTATGTTAAAAAGATTTGATGGTTATCAATATGCTATAGGTGATTGTATAGAGTTATGGTCAAATAATCCTAAAAATATAGTTATCAGTGGTGTGGACAAAAATTCATCAAGTGAAGAGGAAGGGGAAAATGGTGAAGATTATAGTGATGGAATTGATAATTCAGATTTTATGAAAAATGTAAGATTTGAAATAGGGGAAAGTACATTAACTTATATTTATAATGAAGCCCCAAGGTTTATAATAAATTCTTCTATTAATTTAGAAGTTAATAGAAATGGAAGTTTAAGTAGAGAGGAATTAATGGAAGGTTTAAGAGTGGAAGATGACCATGATGGAAATACTTTAAATGAAAAGGTTGTAATTGGCGATTTTGATACTAATACAATTGGAGAAAAAGAAATTGAATATAGTGTTGTGGATAGCTGGGGTAGAAGTTCTATGATAAAAAGAAAGATAACTGTTTATCCATATAGTCCTTTAGAATATAATTATATAACAATTAAAAATGATGAAACTGATGAAGTTATATTAGCTATTAGATTTGATGATGAAAATAAACGCTTTGTAGTAGATAAAATTGATAAAAGTAAAGTTCCAAGTAGGTTAAAGGAAAATGATAAGATATTTGAGTTTAAGCTTATTAAGGATAATAAAGCTGAAGGCACTAAAATTAATGGAAATAATAGTGAAAGTGAAGAGGAAGTTATTATAAGTTTAACTAATTCTGATTTATTAAATAATGAAGTTGTTAATAAGATTAATAATTTATCATATAAAGGCTTTAGATATATTTCTTTATGGTGTTATGATTCAAAAGATGGAATATTTATATCTGGTAAATCAGATATTATTTTAAATGGATTTGAAAATGAAGAAAAGATGGAAAATACAAGATTTGAAATTAAATCTGAAGGGTTACAAGTTATATATAATGAAGCACCTGTAATTATAGGGTTAAATAAAATTTTATATGTATATAAAAATGATGATATAACTCAAGAAGTTGCAACTAATGGGATTGAAGTAAAAGATGATACAGATGAAATAAGTCTTAGCAGTATAGAAATTACTGATGTAGATGGACGTAAACTTAAAGGAGAAGATGAAAGTAAAGCTAAAGAAAAATTTAAGTTTAAAATTTTTAATAAAAGTAGTGATGATTATGTAGAAACTGATGAAATTAGGGATTTTATTTTAAATTATAAGGTTACTGATGCTTGGGGAAGAAGTGCTACTTATCAAAGGAATGTATCTGTAATATCAAAATCTGCATCAAATGATATTGAATTTTATAGTGCAGACGGCAATAATAAGTTGTTTTCTATTAATTATAATCCAATATCAAATATATTTGATGTAAAAGGTGGTATGGTTAATGAAGAGAATTTTGAAGAACAACAAAATGAAATTGTATTTAAGTTAACTGTATTTAATATTGATGAAGAAAAGGTTGGTGAAATTCAATTAACAGAAGCAGAATCAAGGAATGTGGAAGAAATTGAAAAAAGGTTAGAAGATATTACTGTTTATGATGGATATTATTTTAGTTTATGGAGCAGTAATTTAGTTAGGTTAAGAATAAATGGATATATGACAGGAAATAATGAATTAGGTGAAGCTGGAGATGGAGAGCAGGATTATTCTCAAACTATAACTAGTAATGATTATATTGATAATGTTAGATTTAATTTAACAGAAGATGGAATACATGTTATTTATAATAAACCACCTAAAATAAGGTTTTTAAGTAATGATATTCTTACTGTATATGCAGGTGAGCCTATTAATTATACAGAAAATATACAAGTTGTTGATGATAGGGATAATCCAGAAAATAATCATATTATTGATAATAATAAAATAAAGGTTAGTTTTATAGATAGCAATGAGGATGATGGCTCCACAGTTCAGGGAGATAATCTTGAAAATAATGAACAGGATAATGGAAGGTTAAGTAACGGTAATGTTGAGGAAAAAACAGAAGAAGAGAAGTTTGTAGAGGAGGAGAAGAAGCATTTAAGGATAGGAAATAACACAGTTAGATTAACAGTTCAAGATAGCTGGGGAAGAGAAAGTAGCGTTGAAAGAAGTTTAATAATAAAAAATGGTGTTGATAAAAATACTATTATATTTAATGGTGAAAATGGAGAGATAATAAAAATTGGTTTTAATCATGAAAATAATAAATTAAATGTAATTACTTATAATAAGTCTTTTGGTAATGGGGGAGTTAGTGGTTATGTAAAAATTGCAGTATATAGACCAAATGAAAATGGTGTTGGGGCAACTGCTATTGTTCCACAAATAAGCATTGATGTATCACAAAGAGTTACAGATAGTACTTTACAAACTTTAAAGGATTATACATTTAAATATGGAGATTATTTTGAAATTTATCATGGACATCCAAATAGATTTTCTATAATAGGTAATGTAACTGATGAAAGAGAGAATTATACTGATGGTGTACAAAATCCAGAAAACTTACTTAATGTAAAATTTGAGATTACAAAAAGTGGATTAAAATCAATATATACTAATCCAGATGAAAATAATATAACAAATAATAAAGTTGTATTTGGTCCAGTTGCACCAGAAAAGTTTCCATTTAAAATTCAAATTGATTTTGAACAAAAAATGTTTAAAGTAGTTGATGTAACAGAAACAATGGTTTTATCAGATAGAAATGAAGTAGTTTATAAAATGGTTCTTATAGGAAGTGATGGACATATTAAAAAAAGAACAGAGTTTAATGGGCGTGAGGAAGGTTCAACATATATGTCCACTACTAATTCTAATAATGGAGAAAACGATAGGAATTGGAATAATGTTCCTTTTGAGTATAATGATTGTTTATATTTATGGCATATAGAACCAGCTAGGTCAATTATAAAAGGTAAAATAAAAAATGCAAGGGAAGATTATAGTGATGGTGTTAATGATATTGATAATATGAATAATGTTGTGTTTAGATTAACTCCTGATGGATTAGAATCTATATATAATGAAGGCCCTAAGATACATGGAGCTGAAGATAAGGATGTTTATCAAGGTGAAGAATTTGTTAGTGGTGAGGGTGTAACTTATACTGATGATTTTGATAGTGGTCATTTAAGAACAAGTATTTCAGGTGATATTGTTAATACAAATCAATTGGGACCTTATACAGTAACTTATACTGCAACTGACCGTTGGGATAAAACTACAATAGTAAATAGAAAAATTACAGTAAGACCTAATTTATATAAAAATATATTTAAAATATTTTCAGAAGTTAATAATATGCAAGAAGGTAATGAATCTATAAGTCAAAATGAAAGTATTAATTTAGAAGGTGATAATACTTTAAATATAATTAATTCAGAAAATGTTAATAGAAAATTAGCTTTTGAAATTGGATTTGATACAGTTAAAAATACATATAAGGTATTTAATCAAAGTAATGAAAAGTTGTCTGTAAATAATTTAAGTGATGTTGCATTTACTATTGAAATTAAAGATTCAGAGGGAAATGAAAAGGCTAATATTACTTTAAATGGTAATGATAGAGGTACTTCTCCTAAATTAATAGATCTTAATAAGTTGCAATATGCTGATGGGGATATTATAAGAGTATATAGAAGTAATTTATCTTGCATTGAAATTACTGGAACTATATTTGGTGATAAGCCAAGAGAAAATGACAATATGGATGATGATAATAAGTTAGATTATATGAAAAATACTGGATTTAAAGTAAGTAATGATGGATTAATAGCTAAGTATAACAAGGCGCCCAATATTGAAGGAGTTAGAAAGAACAGAACTATTAGCAAGGGTGTTATAGATTTATTAGCAGATATAAATGTAAGTGATGAAATAGATGAAAATATTTCTAAAGAATTTGTATTTGTATATGTAAATGATAATCTTGTAACACATTTAAATGAAAATCCTAATATATGTAATTATGATTTTAACAAATTAGGAACTTATAAAGTGGAATATAAACTTTATGATACTTGGGGAAGGGCAACTCTTAAAGAAGCTAGCATAAATGTGGAATCAAAGGTAAGAGAAAATGAAATAGAAATTTATGGGATAGATGGAATTTTATCATTTAAAATTATTTTTGATACTAATGAAAATAAGTTTGTATTAAGAGGAAGTGATATATTACAAAATGAAACAAGTAATGTTTATAAGTTAAGTGAAAATAATTATTTTGAGATGGTTTTAAGAGATTTAAGGGGAAATGAAAAAATTAAAGTGATTTTAAATGGTGATAATGAGCATGATGAATTACAGTTAGCAAGTTTAAATAATGTATCGTTTAGCAAGTATGACACTATAAGTTTAAAAGGAGAAACATCTACAACTGTAAGAATTATAGGTGGTGTTATAATTGAATCTAATGATGAAAATAATATATATAGTGAAAAGTATTTAAATGGATTTGGAGATATTCAAAATTATTCTAATGTTAGATTTAAGATAACAGATGATGGTCTTAAGGAAATGACACCAAAACCTTTAAGTGTAACTGGTGTAGATAATTTAACTATAAAAAGAGGGGATACTTTAAATCTTTTAAGTGGCATTACTGTAAACGTTAATGATGATAATAATGAGGATTATACAATTAGTATAGATGAAGTAGTAACTGAAGTTAGTGATGTGAATTTTAGTGATGAAGTAATTGAAAATGGAACAGAAAATCAAGATAAGACACAATTTAAAAAGTTAAGGGAAGGGGTTTATATTGTAAAATATATTATTTCAAATAGCTGGGGAACTAAAGAAGTTATTAATAGGACAATAACAGTTTTACCTAGAAATAATTTGGAAAATATAAAGCTTAATGTAAGAGATGATAATAGAAATAATATACTTATAATAAGTTTTGATTCAATACAAAAAAAACTTAGAGTATTAGATTATAAGCTTAATACTAGTATTAATTTTATTGATAAAAATCAAGTGTTTGAAATAAATGCTTATGATACTGTGGGAAAGAACTTGGGAACTATTGCATTAAGGGGAAATCAACTGATTGATAATTCTATAATAAGTAAAATTAATAATTTTTCTTATGAAGAAGGTTATGCTTTGAGTATATGGGCTAAGGAGCCAAGGGAAACTTTAGAGTTGCAAGGTGAAATAATAAATAGTGAGCAAAATAAACTTGAGGGTTTATCAAGTAAGGATAAAATGGAAAATGGAAGATTTGAGATTTTATCTAATGGATTAAAGTATGTTTATAATGAAGCACCTAAGATAATAGGTGGAGATGATCCTATTCCATATTATAAGGGAAGTTTATTACTTGTTCCAAGTGATATAGAAGTTACTGATGATCATGATAAAATAAGTAGAAATGAAGTAACTATAAATGATGATGAAGTTGATTATGATACATTAGGAATACAAAATATAACATATATTGCTGAAGATTCTTGGGGCAGAAGTGCTACAAAGCCAGGAAGTATTGAAATTAGATCTGCCATGGATAGTAATATAATAAATATTTATTCTATTGATGGAATAGAAGGAGTTTCTATAAGCTTTGCTAGAGATAATATAAATAATCAAAATAAAATTATGGTTAATACTAATGAAGAATTAAATACTACTTTTAATCCAAATAGCTTAAGTGATATTTTTGCAACTATAAAAATTTATGATTTTAATGGTAATGAATTAAAATCCATAGAGATTTTGGGTAACGATAATGCAACTACTATAAAAGAAAAGTTATATAATGAGGAAAGTGGAATACAAAATTTTATATATGAAGATGGGCAGTATATTGCTATAGAAAATGTAACTGAATTAAATAAAATGTGTATAAAGATATTAGGAACTGTTGTAAATAAAGAAATTGATTATTTTAATGGAGTTACTAATATTGATAAAATAAAAAATGTTAGGTTTAAGTTTACTGATTTAGGATTAGAAGCAGTATATAATAATGCACCAGTAATACAAATAGATGAAAAAGTTAAATTAAATGGTATTATTGTTGAAAATAGAAATGAAGAAGTATTTGATGGGATTAAAGGAGATGATTTTAATTATTTAAGGGGAGTAAAGATTTTTGATGACCATGATATTTTAACTAAGAGTAATGTAAAAGTTATTTGGAATCCATCTAATAATGGTGAAGAAATTAATTTAAATAAATCTGTAGGTAAAGAAGATGAAATTGAAAAAGTTAAAGATGAAGTAATTGTAGAAGGTGAGCAAAGGGTAGGAAGAAATGTTTTACATTATATAGTAACAGATTCTTGGGGAAGAAGTAATACTGCTGAAAGAATAGTAAATTTGAAAAATGGTATCTTTGAAGATGAAATTAAATTTGGATTAAATGATAGATTGAATTTAAGTTTTATTAAAGATACTAGTGATGAAAATAGTGTTAAATTAAATTTTACAGTTAACAATAGTTTGGAATATTTTGCATCTAGTAATTCTAATTTTAAATATTATGGAATAAAGGTATATGAACCTAGAGAGGGAACAACAGCAAGTAGTTCCAGTGATTATACTCTTACTCAAAATTTAGAGTTAATGGGAAGTGCTAGACCAAGTATTCAAGTTTTAGGAGCACTTCAAAATATGAAGATTCCGTATAATACAATAATTGAAATTTACGCAGGACATCCACAATATTTTTCTATTAATGGACCAGTTAGAAATGCTGCTGAAGATTACTCTGATTTTGTTCAAAATCCAGAAAATATTGTAAATACTGTGTTTAAAATTACTGATTCTGGATTAAGGGCAATTTATGTGGAGCCAGAGGTTGATAAATTAAATGTAAATGAAAATTTAATAGAATTAGTAGCACCAGAAAAAATACCTATTAAGATTAAAATTACTCCAAATGGAAATAATGGTGGTAGTATTGCTGTAGTTGATAAAAATACAACTTTACTTGATAGTACAGTATCAACTACTGTATTTACAATGGAGTTAAAAAGTGAACAAGGAAATAGGAAACGATTAATTACCTTAAATGGAAATCAAAATGGAAATGATGCTAGTGTTTTAAATCAATTTAATGACTTTAATTATGTATATGGTGACACGTTAACTATGACTCATAGAACACCTAAAAAATTGCTTATAAAGGGTAATATAGAAGGAGCAAGAGAAAATTATTATGATGGTGTAGATAATAGTTTGAACTTACTTGAAGCTGTTTTTAAATTAACACCAAATGGCTTAGAAGCAATTTATAAATCAGCACCTAGAATAATGGGAGTAATGGATAAAAAAGTATTAAAAGGTACAGAAATAAATTATGAAGAACTAAAAAGAAGTGTAACAGCAGATGATAGTATTGATGGACCACTTACTAACCAAATAGAATTTGATTATTCGGATGTAAATGTTAATGTTGTTGGTTTATATGAAGCTATATATACAGTTACTAATAGTAATAGTCGTACTGCTAGAAAGTCAAGTACAATAATTGTATATGATATGCCCAAAATTGAATCAACTAATAAGACGATAATAGAATTAGATTCAATAGATAATAAATCAGAAGCTATTAATGAATATTTAAAGAAAGCTGTAAGGGCAACTGATGAAGATGATTCTCTTTATGAAAGAGAAACTATATTAGAACTTTTAAGCAATGATGTTAATCCTAGCATTGAAGGTAATTATAAAGCAAGGTATAGGGCAACTGATTTATATGGAAATTCAACAGAAAAGGAAATAAATATACAGGTTGTTAGAACTATAAATGTAACTGTACCTACTAAACTTCCATTTCAAATAGTAACAAACTTAATACCAAATGAAGATGGAAGTCAAGAGAATGATCAATTTGTATCTGGAGTACTAAAAATAAAGAATAATAATACTAGTCCAGTAAGAGTTAAAGTTGAATCATTTGCTAAAAAAGTTAATTCTGGTGAACTTGAAATTGTAGGACCAAATTCTTGTGATTGGGATAACATGAATGAACAAGACTCTATGACAAAAATGGCATTGGGTATTTATATAAAGGATAAATCATTAACTCAGTCAAATTATAATGAACCAAGCAATCCTTTATGGTTATCAACAAACAAACAAAATAGCAATACAGATAATCCAGATTTTCCAGAAGACTCAGAAGAGCCAAGTTTAAGAACTGGAACAATTGAAGAGTTTATTGGAGATAATGTTAATGTGATAAACAAAGATTTAGGTGTATTACCAGCTAAAGAAACTGGAAGTGATACACCAAAAGAAGCTAGTATAGGTTTTACAAGTAAACATGGTAAAAATTTTATTGGTGGAAGTGTTACAGGAAAATTTGAATTAATATTTAAATTTGAATAATTCATTAAAAGTATGGGGATGTTGCATTAATAATAAATACTATAATATATTGTGTATAAAAGTTTTAGTGAGACAGCCATTTTAAATCTAATTATGTAACATAAAGGGAGCTGTCGTAATAGCGGATAAAAAAATCCGTTAGCGATAGCTCCTTTTCTATACTTTATTAGCAATAGAAAGTATAATACTTTCTACATCTCTTCTACATGCGGAAAAGTTAAAGGTAAATTTAAATTGATATTTGAATTTAGATAAAAAATAAAAGAGAGAAGAATCTAATATAATTTTTAATAAATTGTACTAGAGGAAGCTCTCTTTTTTTTGCGTAGACAAATTATTATTGAAATTGGACAAAAAGAAATTAAAAAAAACATATAAAGAGAGTAAAGCTATAGGCTAAAAAATTAGCATGTAGCTTTGTTTTTTTGCATAAAATGGTTATTTAATATAAAAGTTAATAAAACTTTAAAAGTTTAAAAAAAGGTTAGCAAATTAGCTCGAAATATGCTAAAATATATAACATGTTAAAAAGAGGAGGATAAGCTTTAATTATGAACAATAAATTGGAAAATTTAACGTCAGTTAAGAATTTATCAATTTCAAAAAAATTAAAAAAAGTATTAATTGTAGCAGTAATAATTATTTCGACTATTACGGTTGCTACTGGAGTAGGTCTTATGTATTTAAAAGGTCAACTTGAAAGTTTTGTTGAAACTGAGTATGCTTCCGAAATATCAATACAAGAAACTGCAACAAGTATATTAACTTTAGCAAGAGATATAAGAGATGCTTATATAAGAGCTGAAAATGGTGAAAATATATCATCATATGATCAAAATGTGAAAAAATATGTAAATGAAATAACTACTGAATTAGAGTATGTTTATAATATTAACAAAGATCCAGAAATAGCAAGAGAGCTTGAGAATTTTGGTAATAATATATCAAAGTGGATAAATATAGGTAACGAAATATTAACAGCAATAAATAATAAGGATATGGCAAAAGCTAATAAACTTATATTAAATGATTGTCCAGAAGTATTAGATGTTATAATTGAACAAGTATCTTTAATAGGTGATAGAATAAGTACAAATGTTCAAGATGATATACAAGGGACTACTAGATACATAGGAATAGTAATGATTATAATAATAGTAATAATAATCATTGGTTTAATACTTATAACAAAAGTTGTGCAAGCTATAATTGAAAGTATTTCTAATCCAGTTGAAGAAATAAAAGCTGCTGCATTAGAAATGGCTAAAGGTAACTATGATTTAGAAATAGAATATACATCAGAAGATGAAATTGGTGTATTAGCAGATTGTATGAGAGAAATGATTTTATTTACTAAAGATAATATAAGTAATATAACAGAAGTATTAAATAAATTTGCTGAAGGTAACTTTGATGTTGAAATTGAAGATAACTATATCGGTGAATTTATAGAGATAAAAGAATCGCTAGAAAAGATAGTAGATTCTATAAATAATACATTCTATGATATTAAAATAGTTACTGAGCAAGTTAAGGATGGTTCAGAACAAGTTGCATCAACAGCTCAAATTATATCAGAAGGAGCTATAAATCAAGCTGGTATAATTCAAGAATTAATGGCTGCTATTGGACAAATAAATGAAAAAGTTAAAGTTTCAACTGAACAAGCTAATAGCACAAACGTTTTAACTAGAGAGTTAGGAAATCAAATTGAATTAAATAATGAAAAAATGAATGAAATGGTGACTGCTATGAATAAAATAGAAGAGTCATCTATAAACATTAAATCAATAATCAATACTATTTATAGTATATCAGAACAAACAAATCTTTTAGCACTTAATGCAGCTATAGAAGCAGCTAGAGCTGGAGAGTCAGGAAAAGGATTTGCAGTTGTTGCAGATGAAATTAGAAAGCTTGCAGAAGAAAGTTCAGTGGCTGTAAAGAATACAGAAATATTAATAGAAGATTCTATAAATAATGTAAATGATGGTAAGAATGTTGCTGATGAAGCATCAGAAGCATTAAGTTCTGTTGTAGGAAAAGCTAAGGAAGCGGTAGAGCTAATTGGTACAATAGCAGAATTAACAGAGCAAGGGGCAATGGCTATTTCAGAAGTATATAATGGTATAGACCAAATTGCAGAGGTAGTAGAATCTAATACAGCAATTTCAGAAGAAAGTGCTGCTGCCAGTGAAGAATTATCAAGTCAATCTGAAAGTTTACAAAATATGATTGATAAATTTAAATTAAGATAGTTTAATAAAAATTAAATAATAAAAATAGACAGTTATTAGAAGTATTATTGAAAACTTAATATCTGTCTATTTTTTTATGAAAAAAAGATATATAATTAATAGATGATAAATAGAACAGACTATTGGAGGAAAATTTTAGTGAAGAAAGTAATAATAGCAGAAAAACCTTCTGTAGCTAAGAATATTGCAGATGCATACAATATAAAAATAAGAAAAGATGGGTATTTTGAAGGTGATGATTATTTAGTAACCTGGGCTTTTGGTCATTTATTTCAATTATTTGATGCCAAAGATTATGATGAAAATATGAAAGGATGGAGAATGGATAAATTTCCATTTATACCTGAAGAATTTAAATATAAAGTAAAATGTGATAACGTAAATAGAAGTGTTACAGATAAAGGGGCAGAAAAGCAAATTAATATAATTAAAACATTAATAGACCGTGATGATGTGGATGGTGTTATATCTGCAACTGACCAAGACCGTGAAGGTGAACTTATATCACTGGAAGTATTTATGTACTTAAATCAAAATAAGCCTATATATAGATTACTATTAAATGAATGGACTCCAGATGAAGTTAGAAAAGGGATGAATAATTTAAAGGAAAATATAGAAATGAAATCCCTTCAAGATGCAGGTATAAGTAGACAGTGGGCTGATTGGATTATAGGAATAAATTTAACTTCAGTAGCAACATTAAGATATGGTGGCACAGGTAAAGAAAGAAAAATGATTAATATAGGAAGAGTTTTACTTCCTACATTAAAAATAATATATGATAGAGATAAAGAAATAGAAAATTTTAAAGCATCTACATACTATAAGCTGTTGGCAACTTTTAAGACAAAGAATAATGAAGAGTTTGAAGGAACTTATTATAATGAAAATAATAATGAAAAGTTTGAAGATAAAAAAGTTGTTGAAGAATTAAAAAAGCATCTTAAAGATAAAGAAGGTGAAATTATAGAGAAACAAGTGGAAAAGAAGAGAGAATATGCCCCTCTATTATTTAATTTATCTAACTTACAAGGTTATATAACAAGTAAATATAAAGGTTGGACATCAGATAAGGTATTAAAGGTGGCACAAGGCCTTTATGAAAAGAAATTTATAACTTATCCAAGAACAGGAAGTGTTGCTTTAGATGAAAGTTTAAAAGATAAAACTAAAAAGGTTCTTGAAGTAGCGAAAAATGGATTGTCGTATGAAGAGCAAATTAAGTTTGTAGATAATAAAAGAATATTTGACAACTCTAAGGTAGAAAGCCATAGTGGTGCGAAACGTTGCTATATGAAAAGTATAGCCTAACCTTTTATTAGGTTAAGAACTAATAGCATGAGAAATCAAATGAAAGAGTAACGTCTGGAAGGGTTTCCCTTAATACTCCGAATTGCTTTTGAATAGATAAATATTCAATGGTAATAAGCTCGGTGAAGTCGGCTGAGAGTACACCCTAATGTTAATCATTCGATTAGACAAGGAAATGCGAACTAGAGGTAGTCGAGTGTATGATAGGTCGGAGGTCTATAAAATATCCATGGTAAGAATGTATGAAACAAAGCATACTGACGAAGTTCCGAATGTAAGGGTCTATAGACTTAATGTACAGAAATGTATATATCACAAAACGTGATGTTAATGAGGTAAAGTAAGATTCGCTGTTATGAAATACCTTATAGTGTTACAGGCACTATATATTAACAGGCTCAGAGGAACTACCTAAAGGTATATGAACAGATAATGCTATTGGAACGTTGAAAGCTGATAACATGGAGGCTTTATCGCCAAAGAAGTGTTGACAAGGAAAATGCTATAAACATATAACTTGTCTTAATATCAGTGAGAGTGGTGGCACAGTACCTGTGAAATCATGATAACAAGTGATGGAGGGATAGCCACTAGTTAGTATATATAGTAAAAGAATATATTTCAAAAGAATGTTAGGTTCGAGTATGACTAAAAGAGGCGAAATCTTAAACATAGGAGATTAACCAACTAACACGAGATATGATAGAGAAGCGACAACTACTTAGAAATAACGAGTACTACGATATTCAAGAAATTTTCGATAACCTTTATAGTAAAAGCAAACATAACTATAAATTTAAAAATTTATTTAATTACATTATTGACGATAGAAACATAGAATTAGCATATAGAAATATCAAGAAAAATAAAGGAAGTACCACAAGTGGAGTAGATGGAAAGAATATTAATGACCTCAAAAACATTACCAATAAAGAAATTATATTATATGTAAAACGAAGACTAGAAAACTATACTCCACAAAAAGTTCGAAGGGTTGAAATACCAAAACCAAATGGAAAGTTAAGACCCTTAGGAATACCAACAATTGGTGATAGAATCATTCAACAATGTATTAAGCAAGTATTAGAACCAATATGTGAAGCTAAATTCTATAAACACAGTTACGGGTTTAGACCTAACAGAAGCACTGAACATGCAGTAAGTAGAAGTGTTACTCTTGCTAATAGGAACTTCCATCACGTAGTTGATATTGACATAGAAGGATTCTTTGATAATGTAAATCATGGTAAATTATTAAAACAAATCTGGACACTTGGAATACGGGATAAAAAATTAATCTCAATAATAAGTAAAATTTTAAAATCTCCAATTGAAGGTATTGGAGTTCCGAAAAAAGGAACTCCGCAAGGCGGAATACTTAGCCCTTTACTTTCCAATATAGTTTTAAACGAACTAGACTGGTGGATTGCAAATCAATGGGAGAGTATTAAAACTAGACACAAGTATACTAAATGCAATAAATATACTGCACTCAAAAAAACCAAATTGAAAGAAATGTTTATAGTTAGATATGCAGATGACTTTAAAATATTCTGTAAAAACAGAAATACTGCAAAAAAAGCCTTTATAGCCACTAATATGTGGTTGAAGGAACGATTAAACTTACAAATAAGTAAGGATAAGTCTAAGGTGGTTAATCTAAATAAAAACTACTCAGAATTTCTTGGATTTAAAATGAAAGTCAGAAATAAAGGGAAAAAGAAAGTAGTAACATCCCATATAAGCGAAAAAGCTAAAGAAAAAATAAAATCAAAATTAAAAAAACAGATTGTCAAAATACAAAAAGACAATAATTCAAATAATGTAAATAGGTATAATGCTATAATACTTGGCGTTCATAACTATTATAGAATTGCAACTAATGCACATTCTAACTTTAATAAAATCGCTTATATTTTAGGGAAAAGCATACACAATCGAACCAAGAACATACGAAGCAAAATAGGGAAAAAGACTAAAGCATATTGCAAATTGTATGGTGAATACAAATCCAAAGCAACATTTATTAGTGGAATTGCTCTATTCCCGATTGGGGGAATAAAAACTCGACCACCAATAAATTTTACACAAGAAATTTGTAACTATACAATTAAAGGTAGAAATTTAATACACTCTAAGCTTAGGAACATGGATTATAAAGTTCTAAAGTATATGTTAGAAAATCCAATATCCTCTGAAAATATCGAATTCAACGATAATAGAATTTCACTATATATAGGTCAAAACTGCAAATGTGCAGTTACTAAGAAGTTTCTTGAAATTGGTGAAATGGAAGTGCATCATATTATACCTAAACAATTTGATGGAGATGATAAATATGACAATTTAATATTTGTTACCAGCAATGTCCACAAATTGATACATGCAACTAATAAAGATACAATCAATAAATACTTGGATATGCTAAAGTTAAATCCCAAACAACTCTCAAAAATTAATGAGCTTCGTGTCATGTCGAGAAATTTTGAAATATTATAAATAGATATATACTGATGGAACGCGTGGTGAGGTGAAAATCTCACGCCACGTGTGAATGGGGGGAAAACCAAGAGATTACATCAAATGGTTACCTATCCATATCAATAACACCTACATATATTAGACCAACAGGTTTAAGTAAAGATGAAGAAATAGTATATAATTCAATTAAAAATAGATTTATAATGCAATTTATGCCTATAGCAGAATTTGAGGAAACTAAGTTAACAGTAAAAATTCATGATGAAAAATTTAAAGGTATTTTTGCTGCTAAAGGTAGAGTTCAAATAGTTGAAGGATGGCGCGTAGTTGAAAAAATTGAAACAAAAGATACTATTTTACCTTTTGTAAATGGAAAGGAAATTGTACAAGTAGTTGATGGAAAAGTTAATACTGTAACTAAGAAACCACCAAAGCTTCACAATGAAAAAACTCTATTAAGAGTTATGGAGACATGCGGAAAAAGTTTTAAAGATGAAGAAGATTCTCCAGAGATGATGCAAGCAATTTTAAGTGGATTTAGTATAGGAACACCGGCAACAAGGGCTGAAACCATTAAGAAGTTAAAAGATACTGGATATATTAAATCAAAAGGTAAGAGTTTAACTTGTACTGACCTTGGAAAAACTTTAGTTGAAATATTCCCTGTTAAAGAACTTTTAGATTTACAATATACAGGAAGACTTGAAAAAACTTTATCTGATATAGAAAAAGGTAAATTTAAGAAAGATGATTTCTTATCCATGATAAAAGCTTTCACTGTAGAAGCTGTAGAGGATATTAAGAAAGATACAGCTATGCTAAAGAACTTTAAAGTAGAATTACCAGAAGGAACAGAAAGTATAGGTAAATGCCCTGTATGTGGTAATGATATAATTGAAGGAGAAAAAGGATTTGGTTGTACCAATTGGAAAAATGGTTGTAAATATACCATTTGGAAAAATGATAAATTCATTGAAAGTATGGGTAAGAAAGTGACTAAGGAAATGGTAAAGTTACTGCTTAAAAATGGTAAAGTAGGTTTTAGAAATCTTAAGAGTAAGAAAGGAACTTTATTCTCAGCATATTTAAGATACGAAAAAGATGAAAAGACAGGATATTATAACTGGAAAATGGAGTTTATAAACTAAAAATAATAATACTTGTCCATTGTCAATGAAAATGTTAAAGTATAAATAAGTAATAATGCCATATATTAAGCTCATATAAGTATATTAATAATAAATATGGAAACACTTAAAGCTAATATGAGGTGATATATATGGATAAGGTTATTTATTTATTTAGGAAAGTAGGTGGGGAGATGAGGATTGAATCAATAGAAGAAAAAGCTAAAGATACAATTGAAAAGTATTCTTTCAATGAATTTCCAATTGATCCTGTAAAGATAGCACTTAAAGTGGGAATTGCTGTTAGAGATGTACAGTTTAAAGATATTGCTGAAGATAGTGTTTGTGGTGGAATACTTAAAGAAAATGAATCCATAGAAATTTATGTCAATAAATATGATCCTATAAATAGAAAGAGATTTACAATTGCTCATGAATTAGGTCATTATTTTTTAGGACATTTGGAAAATAAGGGTGAATGTATAGATTTACATAGAGATATTAATAATGAAAATAAAATTATTGAAATACAAGCAAATGCATTTGCAGCTGCACTTTTAATGGAAAAAAATAGAGTAGAATATTCTTTTAAGACATTGAAAAAAGTTGGATTTTCAAATGAAAATATTATTTTAGAATTATCTAAAATATTTGCAGTTTCAGCTTCTGCAATGAATTTGAGAGTACAAAAGTTAGGGTTAATGTAGGTATAAAATGGAGCAAAAAGACAATTATCAAATAAAATTATCAGATGTTATAGATGATAAAGAAACAAGTGAAATAATAGATAGTACTATAAGTCATGAAGTTAAGCAAGATATTGAAAAACAAATTGAACTTATAAAGATTTTAGATGTTTGGAAAGAGGAAAAAAGGTCAGATCAAAAGATAAAGATAATAATTTGTTTAGTGGTTTTAGGAATAGTAATAAATCAAGTACATTTTATAAATAAACTCGTTAGCAATATAGGTAATGGAAGTTGGAAGATGGAAGAATGGACATTTAGGCTTATAGTTACAGGAGTATTTGTTGAAATAGTAGCTATTTTTAAAATAATAGTAACAAATTTATTCCCTGTAAATGGAAGTAAAGACTTTTTAGAGTTTATAGGTAATTTTAAGAAAAGTGAAAAAAGTAGTTAATAATTATTACTATGATTTAATCAAATTAATTAGATAATATAATAATAAGTTAGTACATTTAAAGAGGCATTTTAAGTGTCTCTTAATTTTTTTTGTATTATATACGAAAATAATAGTATAAAAATATATGAAAGAAGATGATAAATATGAAGAAGTTATTGATGATAATCATAGTAGCAGTAGTACTAGGAGGATTAGGTTATGGAATATATGATTCAGTAAAACCAAAAGAAAAATATGAAATAAAACTTTGGAATAATATTTATAATGGTGATAGCATAGCGTTATTTTATGAAGAGGAAAGTGATTTAAGAATAGAAATGTTAAGAGCTCTTTATAATCTTGATAAAATAGATAAAGGCGATGATGAGATAAATTATATATTAAAGGTATCAGAAGCTGCAAGCAAGGTAGTAACTTTAGATAATGTGGATGATACAAAGGCTCTTAATGGTTATGATATTATCAGATTAATTGGTGAAAAAAGAATTGTATCAGCTAAGGATATGGCTATAATTGTAAGAGATTTTATTACTTCTGTAGGATATGATGCAAGAATTGGTGAGATTAGATGTAGTAAAAAAGATGAAGATAAATATGATATATATTATATTGTTGAATACTACAGTGATAAGTATAATAAATGGATTGCTGTAGATATTGTAGATGGTGGATATTTTACTTTTGAAAACACTCCTTGTAGTGGCGTTGAATTAGTTGAAAAAGGAATTTCACAATTAAAATATATAGGTAAAGTATCGTCAGAAGAATATTTTAGTGATAAAAAAGATTTATTTAAATCATATACAATTATGATAGATAATACTGTTGATAGAGTAAAAAGTAATAGTGTTATTACATATATTACATCTAAAAATGAAATAACTCTTACATATGGTGATAAAGCTTTAATGCCAACAATATATACAGAAAATAGAGAGTTGTTTACAAAAGCACCAAATGCAGAAGGTGAAGTAGAAGATGATAAAGCTTATATAATATTGATGAAAAGTGAGGAGGAAGGCGTAGAAAGGTTTGTAGTAGGTGGATTTAAGAATGGTAAAATAATGGATGAATATTATGTAGGAAGAAGTAATGGAACTTTTGAAAAAGTAAATGAATATTTCGAATTAGAACTTATTAAAGGTAAAAATATGATAAGTATTTCATGTGATGGAGTTAATGAAGATGCTAGAATTGAAATTACTTATAATTAGTCAATAAATTTTATAAAAATTAGTATTAAATTTTATTATGAATTATATTATAGTAATAGCAGTGAAAATAGGTAGTAAAGTGGTAAATGATGTAATCAGATGTTATGACTTTTATATAATAAATCAAAGATATAAAAGTAGTATATGGGGAGGGATTTTATATGGTTCAGCCAATTAAGAAAATAGCATTACTAACAGGTGGAGGAGATTGTCCAGGATTAAATGCAGTAATACGTGCTATAACAAGAGCTGCTATTTTGAATTATGGAATTGAAGTTATAGGTTATAGGTTTGGTTATAAAGGACTATATCATAATAACTTCATGCCATTGACCATGGAAACTGTAACAGGAATACTTCACAGAGGTGGAACTATTCTGTATAGTTCTAATAAAGATAATTTGTTTAATTATATGGTAGAAAAAAATGGTGTTATAAGCAAGGAAGATGTATCAGATGTAGCTATAGAAAATATGAAAAAAGAGGGAGTAGATGTATTGGTAGTCATTGGAGGAGATGGTACTTTGACATCTGCAAGGGATTTTGCTAGAAAAGGTGTTAATGTAATAGGAGTGCCTAAGACCATTGATAATGATTTAGCATCCACTGATGTTACCTTTGGGTTCAATACAGCAATAGATGTAGTTACAGAAGCATTAGATAGGCTTCATACCACAGCAGAATCACATCACAGAATAATGCTATGTGAGGTAATGGGAAGGAATGCTGGTTGGATTGCCTTAGAGTCAGGAATAGCAGGTTCAGCAGACGTTATCTTAATTCCAGAGATACCATATGATTTAAATAAGATAATAGATAAGGTAAAGGAGAGAGAAAGTTGTGGTAAGAACTTTACTATAATTGTAGTGGCAGAAGGTGCAAAACCTAAGGATGGAAATGTGGTTATATCAAAGATTGTTAAGGATAGTCCAGATCCAATTAGGCTAGGTGGTATCGGTAATAAACTAGCTGGTGATATAGAGTGCTTAATGAAAGATAAAGAAGTACGATGTACTGTTCTTGGACATATTCAAAGAGGGGGAAATACTTGTACTTATGACAGGATATTGTCTACAAGATATGGAGTTGCTGCTGTTGAAATGATTGTAAATAGGGAATTTGGTAAAATGGTATGTTTAAAGGGAGATACTATAACCAGTGATACCCTTGAAAATGTAATAGGACAAAAAACTAAGAATGTCAATCCAGATGGAGAATTAGTAAAGATAGCAAAAAAAATAGGAATATCCTTTGCAGACTAATATTACTGAAGAGAAGAATACTGTCTATGAAAATAGGCAGTTTTTTAGTATATTATCAATTGATGTATATTTTTAGGAAATGAAAAAGAATATTTAATAAATTATATGACTATGTTAAAATATTTAAAAAAGAAAACAATATAAACCGGAGGGTATTAGATGAATTGTATTAAGAAGTATTTAGAAACAAGAGTAGGAAATTATTCGTTTTATTTTGAGGATTTAAGAAGTGGATATTCTTATGGATATAATGAAAACGTTTCTATGACTGCGGCAGGATGTATGAAATTGCCTATAGCTATTTCACTTATAAAAGCTGTGGAAGATAAGAGAGCTAATTTTATGGACAAGATAAAGGTATTAAATGATGAAAAAGTATATGGTACAGGAATAATTCATGAGTTTGATGATAGAGATTATACATTATTTGAGTTGATGGTAATTATGCTGATTCAAAGTGATAATACGGCAGCTAATAAGATAATTGATATATTAGGCATGGAACAAATCAATGAAGATATAAAATCAATGGAGTTAAAAAATACTAAGTTAAATAGGAAGACAGCAGATGAACGTATGCTGGATGTAAATATAGAAAATATGATTTCAGCATATGATTTGTGTATGATGTGGAAGCATTTATATAATGGAACATTTTTAAATAAAGAGAATGGGCAAATGCTTATTGATATTTTAGAAAGACAACAAATCAAGAATAAGCTAGCATTATATATCCAAGATGATTTAAAATCGGAAATATCTAGCAAAACTGGGGATAAGCTATCTGTTGAAAATGATACAGAGTATATACACAATGAAAAGGGAAATTTCACATTTACAGTTCTATCAGAAAAAGTGCCAAACAGTGTTTATGGAACTATAACTTTAGCTAAATGTGGAAAAATGATGTGGGATGAAATAACTAATAATTGGAGTTAATAATATTGACAATATTGAGAAGTAATGTTATCCTAAGTAAAAATGAGTACCTTTAAGGGAGTCCAGAGAGATTCAAAAGGAAGCAGATTTTGGTAGAATATTAGGATTAGTATGCCTTCCTTTTGATATAAAGGGAGGCGTTTTTTTAATTCTTTTTAAATTTAACTCAGAGAAGTTAAAAAAGGAGTGGAAAATATGAAAAGCAGACATTTAATAAATCCTATGGATTTATCTATAGGTGAACTAGATGAAATATTTACATTAGCACATCAAATAATAGCAAATCCAAATGAATTTTCCAATTGTTGCAATGGCAAGATATTAGCAACATTATTCTATGAGCCAAGTACGCGAACAAGATTTAGTTTTGAAGCTGCAATGATGAGGTTAGGAGGAAAAATATTAGGTTTTTCTGAGCCAAATTCAAGCTCTGCAGCCAAAGGTGAAACTTTAGCCGATACTATAAAAATGGTTTCAATTTATTCAGATATTATAGCTATGAGACATCCTAAAGAAGGATCTGCAAAGGTTGCAAGCATGTATTCACAGGTGCCTGTAATAAATGCAGGAGATGGAGGACATCATCATCCAACTCAGACATTGACAGATCTTTTAACTATTAAGAGTTTGAAGGGAACACTGCATAATCATGTCATAGGTATATGTGGTGACTTAAAATATGGTAGAACAGTACAGTCATTAATTACAGCCATGTCTAGATATGAAAATATAAAATTTATCCTTATTTCTCCAAAAGAATTAAGGATTCCACAGTATATAAGACAGGAAGTGTTAGATAAAAATAATATAGAGTATTGTGAGGTAGAAAAGATTGAAGAGGTTATAGAAAGCCTAGATATCTTATATATGACAAGAATTCAAAAGGAAAGATTCTTCAATGAGAATGAATATTTAAGATTAAAAGATAGCTATATTTTAGATTCACATAAAATGGAGATAGCTAAAAAAGATATGATAGTTATGCACCCATTACCAAGGGTTAATGAAATTGATATTGAAGTAGACAAAGATGTAAGAGCCGCTTATTTCAAGCAAGCAGAGTTTGGTATGTATGTAAGAATGGCTTTAATAGTCAAATTACTTAGGGGAGTGGAATACATAAATGAAGCTAAAGATGAACAAATAATTAAAAAGATAAAATCTCCATTACCTCAAAAGATTAGTAGAATATTAAAATGCAATAATCCTAGATGTATAACAAGTGATGAAAAATACTTAGAAGATGTTTTTGAGCTTGTGGATGAAGATAAGGGATCATACAAATGTCAATATTGCGATACTATAATTAATCCAAGGGAGGTATAGGGAATATGAATAACTTACTTATAAAAAATGTCAATATAATTGATACCTTTCAGAATTTTCATGGAGATATATATATTGAAGAAGGAATAATAAAAGAGGTTGGCTTAGAGATTATTAAAGAAGGCGTAGAAGTATTAGAGGGAAATGGGCTAGTGTTAATGCCAGCATTCATAGATACTCATGCACATTTTAGGGAACCAGGTCTTACTCATAAAGAAGATATAGAAAGTGGATCAAAAGCAGCGGTAAAAGGTGGATATACTGCAGCTTGTCTTATGGCTAATACTAGTCCTATTTGCAGTAATTATGATGTTTTAAATCATGTAAGAGATAGAGCAGAGGAAGTGGGACTTATAGATATACATCAATGTGTGTCAGTAACTGATAATTTTAAAGGCAGCAGTATAGAGCATTTAAAAAATTTTAAGGATGATAAGGAAGTAAAAGCCATATCAGATGATGGTGTAGGAATTATGGATTCCAGCGTAATGATGAAGGCAATGGAATTTGCAAAGGAAAATAATTGGGTAGTTATGTCTCATGCTGAAGATAAGACTTTTTCTAAAATTGATATGAGAATTGCTGAAGATTTAATGACAATTAGAGATTTATATTTGGCCAAGGTAACAGGAGCTCATCTTCATATGGCCCATGTAAGTACTAAAGAAGCGGTAAAAGCAATAACAACATCAAAAGAAGAAGGTGTAAAGGTAACTTGTGAAGTTACACCACATCATATTGCTCTTGATGAAAACATAAGCAATTATAGGGTAAACCCTCCAATAAGAAATAAGGAAGATATAAAGATTATCATAGATGCCATTAAGAAAGGGATAATTGATTGTATAGGAACAGATCATGCTCCACATACGGAGGAAGATAAGAAAAATGGAGCACCTGGTATGGTAGGATTAGAAACAGCCTTTTCTATTTGCTATACAACATTGGTGAAGGAAAATGGCATTTCACTAAATAAATTAAGTGAGCTTATGTCTAAGAAGCCAGCAGAAATACTAGGAATGAATAAAGGATTGATATCTGTAGGATATGATGGAGATATGGTTTTGCTAGACTTAAATAAAGAAATAGTAGTTAATAAGGAAACTTTCCTATCAAAAGGAAAGAGTACTCCTTTCCATGGAAGAAAATACTTTGGAGAAGTTATGATTACTATAAGAAAAGGTAAGATAGTTTATAAATCTTAAGTTAAGGAGAGGTAAGTGATGGGTAAGTTAATAATAGATAAATTGTATGAGAGAGTTGAGGAAAGAGGTGTAGTGTGTCTAGGGCTTGATACAGATGCATCATATATACCACAACATATTTTATCAGGAAAAAGCTTAGATGAGGCAATATTTCAATTTAATAAGGAAATAATAGATGCAACTCTTGATGTTGTTGCATGTTATAAGGTGCAGATAGCATATTATGAAGGCTTGGGATTAGCTGGGCTTATTGCTTATAAGAATACTTTACAGTATTTAAGAGAAAAAGATGCAATAATTATTGCTGATATTAAGAGAGGCGATATAGCTGCTACTGCATCACAATATGCTAAAGCACATTTTACAGGAGACTTTGAGGCAGACTTTATAACTTTAAGTCCATATATGGGAATGGATAGTATTGAACCATATATGCCGTATATGGAAAGTGGCAAAAAAGGTGTTTTTGTATTAGTAAGGACATCAAATAAAGGTGCAGAAGATTTTGAAAATCTAGATATAGAAGGTGGAAAGAAGTTATATAATGAAGTAGCTGATAAGATAACAGAAGCTGGACAAACTGTAAAAGGAAGATATGGTTATACAGCAATTGGTGGGGTAATTGGGTGTACTCATGTGGAAGAAGGTAAGGAAATAAGAAATAGATATAGCAATATGTTCTTTTTAATACCTGGATATGGGGCACAAGGTGGTACTGCCAAAGATGTTGCACTTTATTTAAAGAATGGCAATGGTGGAGTGGTTAATTCATCAAGAGGAATATTATTAGCTTATAAAAAGGAAAATAAAGAATTGGAATATGCAGAATGTGCAAGAAATGAAGCAATTAATATGAGAGATGCTATAAGAGCAGCTGTAAAAGCTATGTAGTGGGAGGATAATATCATGAAATATACAAGAGCAAAAATATTATCTAATAAAAAGATTGTAGATGGAATATATGAAATGGTTGTGGCAGAAGATAGCATAGTTAAACCTGGACAATTTTATATGCTTAAACATCAAGGAGGAACTCTTCTTCCACGACCAATAAGCATAAGTGAAAGTAAAGATGGAAAGATTACATTTGTTTATGCTACAGTAGGAAAAGGAACACAGGAGTTTGCTACACTTACAGAAAATGATTATATTGACCTTACAGGGCCTCTTGGAAATGGGTTTGATATTGACAGAAAATATGGAAATGTAGCTTTAGTTGCTGGGGGAATAGGAATAGCCCCTATGGTAATGCTAGCAAGAGAGCTTAGAAAAAGAAATAAGGGAATGAAATTAGATCTATATGCAGGCTTTAGAGATGAAATATATTTAACAAATGAAATGTGTGAATACATAAATGAAGGTTATGTTTCAACTAATACTGGTAAATATGGACATCATGGATTTATAACAGATATATTAAAGGTAGATGAATATGACACAGTATTGTGCTGTGGTCCAGAAGTAATGATGAAAAAAGTAGTTGAAATGTGTAAGATGCATGGAGTGCAGGTTTTTATATCAATGGAAAAGCATATGGCTTGTGGCGTAGGTGCATGTCTTGTATGTACATGTAAAACTAAAGATGGTAATAAGAGAACATGCAAAGATGGTCCAGTATTTGATGGAAACTATGTAGAACTATAAAGGCTTAAGGAGTGCATAAGATGTTAAAGGTTAATATAAATGGCGTAGATTTTAAGAATCCTGTAATAGCAGCTTCAGGAACATTTGGATTTGGAAGCGAATATAATGAATTTTATGATGTTGGAATACTAGGTGGTATTTCATCTAAGGGACTTACAATAAATCCTAAAGAAGGTAATAGCGGTATAAGGGTTTTTGAAACGCCAAGTGGAATGATGAATTCAGTAGGGCTACAAAATCCAGGAATAGATAAGTTTATAAATGAAGAATTAATAAAGATGAAGCAGTTTGATACTAACATCATAGCTAATGTAGGTGGTGGCTGTATAGAAGATTATGAGGCAGCAATAGAAAGGCTTAGAGGCACAGATATAGATATGATAGAGCTTAATATATCATGTCCTAATGTAAAAAGTGGGGGAATGGCTTTTGGAATCAAATCAGAGGTAGCTTATGAAGTTGTTTCAAAAATAAAGGCCATAGCCCATAAGCCACTTATGGTAAAATTATCACCTAATGCCGAAGATATAGTTGATATGGCCACACAATGTGAAAAAGCAGGTGCTGATTCAATATCATTAATTAATACTATAAAAGGCTTAGCAATAGATCCATATAAGAGAAAGCCTATATTTGATAATGTTTATGCAGGGCTATCAGGACCAGCAGTAAAACCAATAGCACTTAGAATGGTACATGAAGTATCAAAAGCTGTAAGCATTCCAGTTATAGGCCTAGGAGGAATAGTATCAGGTGTTGATGCCATTGAATTCATGATGGCAGGAGCAACAGCAATTCAAATAGGAACAGTTAATTTCTTTAATCCTAATGCAGGAAAAGAAGTTGTGGAGCAAATGGAACAGTTCTGCATGGAACAAGGAATAAAAGATATAAATGAAATTATTGGTATAATATAAATTTTGTAAAATACTCATAAAGATAAGGATTCAGAAGATGCTGAGTCTTTATTTTTATTTTAATTTCATTAAATAATAAATTACTTTCAAAATTTAACATGTTAATGTAAAATATAGATATAAAAATACAATAAGATATATTACTGGAGGAAATGATGAGGATAGAAATGACAACACCTGCTTTATTATTTACAGCTATATCGCTTTTAATTTCAGCATATACCAGTAGATTCTTAACCTTAGCAGGATTGTTAAGACAGCTAGATCTTCAATATAAGAAGGATAAAGATGAAATAGTATTAATGCAAATAAAAAACTTAAGAAAGAGAATAAATATTATAAGATGGATGCAGACTCTAGGAGTTTTTAGCTTCTTTTTATGTGTACTTACGATGTTTGTTCTTTACATTAATAAACAATTTTTAGGTGAAGTTATATTTGCTATAAGTTTATTATCATTAATGAGTTCACTTTTATTGTCTCTTTACGAAGTTAACATTTCAGTAAAGGCAATTACACTTCAATTAGATAAAGAAGGAATTAAGTAATTAACGCTTCGCCACCCGATTAATTCATAAAAAATAGAACCAATAGCTTGATTAGCTATTGGTTCTATTTTTTATGTTACTTCCAGCATTCTAAGTCGTCTGCTATTTCAGGAATAGAAGAAGCCATAAATACTGGGTCTAAGCCTTGTTTCTTTTGGTTATTGTAATCTTTAAATGCTTTGAAAGCTATGTTGCTAAGTAGTAATATGGCAACAAGGTTTGTGATAGCCATAAGCCCCATAGATACGTCTGCAAAGTTCCAAACTATATCCATTGATACTACTGAACCTAGCATTACCATAATAGCAACTAAGATACGGTAAGTATATAGATATATTTTTTTATCAGATATAAATTGAATATTTGTTTCACCATAATAATAGTTTCCTATGACTGAGCTGAAAGCAAATAATAAGATACAAATTGCAATGAATGTTCCACCCCAAGAACCAACTTGAGAAGTTACAGCAAGCTGAGTAAGTTCAATACCTTTTACTGATCCATCAAGTGGAGCACCTGAAACTAATATGATTAAAGCAGTAGAAGTACAGATGATTAATGTATCGGTAAATACTCCTAAAGTTTGAATGAAACCTTGCTTAACAGGATGACTTACACTTGCAACAGCTGCTGCATTTGGAGCAGATCCCATACCGGCCTCATTTGAGAATAAACCTCTTTTAATACCTTGAAGTAAAGCAGCTCCAAAAGTACCTCCTAAGAATTGTTCAAAGCCAAAAGCGTTAGTAAAAATCATTCTTATTACTGAAGGAAGTTCAGTTATATTTTTGCAAACTATGAATGCTGCTAATAAAAGATAAGCTACAGCCATAACAGGAACTATTAACCCTGTTATCTTAGCAATTCTATGTACACCACCAAAGATTATAACTAAAGTAAAAGTTGTAAGTATAACACCAGTAATTTTTACATCAATATTAAAAGCAGAGCTAAATGCATTAGCAATTGTATTTGATTGAACAGAGTTAAATGCAAATCCAAAGCTTATAATAATTAAAACTGAGAATAAAATACCAAGCCATCTCTTTTTTAATCCTTTTTCCATATAGTAAGCTGGACCACCTTTAAAAGAGTCACCATCTTTTTCTTTGTATATCTGTGCTAAAGTGGACTCTATAAAAGCAGAGGCAGAACCAATTAAGGAAATAAGCCACATCCAAAAGATAGCACCAGGACCACCTATAGCAATAGCTGTAGCCACACCTGCTAAATTACCAGTACCAACTCTTGAAGCTGTTCCAATACAAAAAGCTTGGAATGAAGAAATAGATCCTTTTTCTGATGAAGAGGAACCTTCACTTAAAAGTTTAAACATTTCTTTTATATTTTTAAATTGGACAAAATTAGTTTTCACAGTGAAATATATACCGAGTGCTATTAAAACAGCAATTAATATATACGTCCATAAGAAATCATTAAACATTAAAATATAATCATTTAATGAGTTGAATAAATTACTACAAAAATTCATATAGTTACCTCCTAATATCATTCGTGTATTGTTTTTTATAATTTTATAATAAAAACACTTAAAATGCAAGAATAAAAAACATATAATTCATAAAAAAGATAAAAAACCCTTTAAAGCTAGATAATTTGCAAAAAAATGCTTAATATATTTCAAATAAAAGAAAACCAATTTTTTAGGTATAAATCGTGTATTATTAATTTAGTGTAAGAAAAAAGTGTATTAAATATAAGTAGATATCTTACATTTAATACACCAATATACTAGTTAAATAAATCGTCTAATCAAGATAAGATTTAATTTAAGTCATCTTCCAGTTCATCTAAAGCAGAACCATTAGAGTTATCATTATTATTTGAATCATAATTATTGCTATTATTATTGTTATTAGAGTTATTATTAGAACTAGAGGCTTTTGCAACTGTTAAAGAAACTGATTCACCAGCTTTTATTGTTGATTTAAAGTTTTTAACAGTATATTGCCCACTAGTTATACTTCCTGAAATAGATTCACCAGAAATAGTGTAGCTTATTTCATTTTCGTTTAATATTTTTATAGCATCATAAAGATCCATGTTCTTACTTAATCCCAAGCTAGATAAAGAAATAGTTTGAGAACCTGAACTATTATCATATTCTGTTGGAAGTACATAAGGATAATCTGTAGTTGCTGAATTAGGGTTCAGTTTCTTGATAAACACCTTAGTTACAATGTTTCTAACAGAAGTACTTGCAGTTGCCAGTTTATTGTTAGTACTGTTTACCTTAGCTGTTACATGAACGTCACAAGCAGTTGTAGGTTGAGTACCTTCAATGAAGTATTCAGTACGTACACGGTTTCCTCTTTGATCTTGTGCACATAGGTCAGTGGCAAGTTTTCCGGAATCACGACATACAGTAGCAGTTACAACAGTTGATGGCTTTTCAATTTCTTTATATGAAAGACCTTGATGAACAACTCCCATAACATCACCCCAAAGGCTAGCAGCAGAACTACTATAACCATTAAGTTTAGTAGGCATGTCATAACCTATCCAAACAGATGCAGAGTAGTAAGGAGTAAGTCCTGAGAACCAGAATGAATCACTGTTATCGGTAGTTCCACTCTTTCC
>NZ_FR886606.1:0-8553 GCF_000436575.1 Clostridium sp. CAG:265 | reverse complement strand
CCAGCCACAGGTATATCACCAAACTTAGCACCGCCAGCATCAAAACCTGTAACAGGTCCTTTTAATATATCATACATTATATAAGCAGTTTCTTCAGAGAAAAGCTTAGTAGTATCGGCAGTCTTATCTAAGATTACTTTTCCAGTAGAGTCTATAACTTTTGTATAAAGGATAGCTTCAGTTCTAATACCTTTATTTCCAAATGAACCATAAGCAGAAGCAAGAATAGTGGTATTACCACCATCTCTATCAGATGGATCATTATTGAATTCACCTAGAGCTAAAGTAGCTATACTTTTAGAAGATTCTGAGTTATAGATTAATCCAGATTTTTTGCCATACTCTAAGGCTGTTGATAATCCTAAATTGTATACAACTTTTAAGGAAGTAATATTTTTAGAATACATAATAGCTTCTCTTGGAGTTATTAATCCATCATATACACCATTCCAATTAGTTGGTTGGAATGAATAACCAAAGTTTGATAATTCTTCATTAGTTAAAGGTGAATCATCAATTGGTGTAGCGGCAGTATAATTTTTAGTGTCAATTGCAGGACCATAAACTGTTAAAGGTTTTGTATTTGAAGCAATTGACTTTAAATCATCATAAGCTCTATTTAAAGAGTTAGCTGGTTGCTTACCTCTTCCACCAATAAGAGCCTTTACTTCACCAGTTTTATAATCCATGACTGTAGCGGCAGATTGAAGCATATATACTCCTTCATTGGTTAAAGGCTCTTCACTATAGCTTCCATTTATCTTCACATCAAGATTACTTCTGTCATCAAGTACAGCTTGAACGCCATCTTGCATTGTTCTATTCATTGTAGTATAAATTTTTAATCCACCATTAACAAATAGTTTACTTATCTCTTCATCTGTATACTTATATTTTTCTTTTAAATCTGATCTTACTTGATCAAGAGCAGGGTATACAAACCATTCATAATCAACAGAGTAACTAATTTCAGCAGCATTAAATTCAAAAGAGTTTGAATCTACAAAAGCATAGGCTTCATTATATTCTTCTTGCGTAATATAATGAAGTTCCAGCATTTTCATTAATACAGCTTTAGTTCTGTCAAGATAAGTATTTGGATAGTCTTCTTCTTCAGTGTTATATGCACTATAATATGAAGGTGCCTGTGTAATACCTGCTAGGTAAGCACATTCAGGAAGTGTTAGGTCTTTTGCTGGCTTATTAAAGTAAGATAAAGAAGCAGCTTCAACACCGTATACATATCCACCAAGAGGGATAGTATTTAAATAAGCTTCCACTATTTGATTTTTAGTAAGTTTCTTTTCTAACTGTAAAGAAAGATAAATTTCTTTAATTTTTCTATTTATAGAATCAAGTGCAGTGTCTTCACTAGATGCTTCATCAATAAGGACAGTATTTTTTACTAATTGTTGAGTTATGGTAGAAGCACCATGTACTCCGCCTTTTCCTTTTATGATAACCAATACATCTCTAAGTGCAGCACCGATGATTCTGCGAACGTCAATACCTTTATGGTTTCGGAAACGTTCATCCTCTATAGAAATATAAGCATTAACAAGGTTTTGTGGCATTTCATCATAAGAAATGACATAACGCTCTTCTTGTGTAGGTAGATTGTCTATAAATTCACCAGCATCATCATATAACATTGATGGTTGATTAAGATTTAATATTGAGTTAACATCTAAATCAGGTGCTGTTTTTACAACGGCAAAAATATATCCAAGACCAACAACAAGTCCTATTAATCCTAACATTACTACGGTAAGGAAGAAGTATTTAAAAAATCTTTTTACCTTAGAAGTCTTTTTCTTGTTCGTTTTTTTTGAATCTGTAGTATTTCTATTTTCAACAGATCCATTAGACTTTTTGTTAGTAGCCATTTGTTCCTCCCTTAATAAGAATCAAGTATTTAATTTTATAATAATATATCATATTATAGCATATTTATTAATATATTAAAATAATATAAAGCATAAGGTGTATAAATTATGAAGTATTATACAGAAAAAAACAGTAAAATCTTAAAATTTAAAAAAAATAGAAAGATAAATATATATCTAGCTATTATTATTACAATTTTGATGTTATTTAATCTATTTTTTTATATTTTTGATAAAAGAATGCTGCCGACAATTATTGATATGGCTGAAATTAAGATGGAAAGTGAAGCTGTTTCCATAATTAATGAGGAAAGTGTAGCTGTATACTCTGAAAGTTTCAAGTACGATGATATAATACATATAGAAAAAGATGAGGAAGGAAATATATCATTGGTGAGAGCAGATACAGTTATGCAGAATTATTTAGCTTCACAAGTTGTTTTAAGTTGTAATGAACGTTTTAAGAAGTATGAAAGTGTTGGAGTAAAAATACCTATTGGATATCTCACTAATAGTTCTTTTTTTTATAATATAGGACCAAGTATAACGGTAAAAATGAGACAAATAGGAAAGATAAATACTTCCTATGAATCAATATTTGAAAGTGCAGGAATTAACCAAACACGACATAAGATTTACTTAAATGTGGATATGAAAGTAAGAGTGATAGTTCCACTTAAGAGTAGGGATGTAGAAGTATCATGCCAGATACCAGTTTCTGATACCATTATCGTTGGAAAGATTCCAGATACAGCTATTAATATGAATCCATAATGAAAAGAAATAAAAACACAACTTTTTGATTAAAAAGTTGTGTTTTTATAATTATTTTTGCTCCCAATTAAACACATACGGTACATTTCTATAGTATCCATTGTAGTCTAATCCATATCCTACAACAAATAAATCATCTATTTCAAAACAACAGTAGTCTGGAGATAAGTCTACCTTTCTTCTTGAAGGTTTATCAAGTAAAGTACAAGTTTTAACAGATTTAGCTCCTAACTTTTTAACATGTTCAACAACAAACTCCATTGTATAACCTGTGTCAATTATATCATCTACTATTAAAACATCAAGTCCTTCTATGTTATCAGGAATATCGTTAACTACTGTAACTGTTCCTGAACTTATTTCACTGTTTCCATAGCTTGAAGTTGTCATAAATCCAATTTTAGCTTTTAAGTCAATTGCCTTAAATATGTCAGCTCCGAATACAAAACTTCCTCTTAAAAGAGGTAATATATAAATTTCTTTTCCTTGGTAATCTTTTGTGATTTGCGCGCCTAATTCTTTAACTTTTTCTTGTATTTGTTCTTCTGAAAATAATATGTTTCGCTTTCTGTTTTCCATGGGAATCCTCCGTTTACTATATTTACAATGTTTTATTTATAGTATAAAATTATATGAAAGTTGTCAAGAGTATAAGTAGAGGTGAAGAAAATGATTTATGGTAATATAGACGGAATTAGGAAATCAGCACTGGATGAATTAGAATCTTTATATAAAGCTAAGACACCTAAAGATGAAGTTTGTTCATTAAGCATAATGGAGACAATATCAAGAGTTTCATCATTTATTGAAAGAGAAATAAGTGTAGCCATAGATAGAAGAGGAAATACAGTTTCAGTGGCCATAGGAGATTCAACATCAGTTGAAATTCCTACATTAGATATAAGAGAAAAAAAATTAGCAGGAGTGAGAATAATCCATACTCATCCAAATGGTTTTAGTAATTTATCTGCTTTAGATATAAGTGCATTATTGAAGCTTAAGTTAGATGCTATTGTAGCTATTGGAATTTATGAAGGAAAGATTATTGATTGTTCATTAGGTATGTTAACAGTAATGAATGATACATTAGATTATGAAGAAGAACAGCATATTAAGATTGAAGATTTAACTTCAATTAATATATTAAATAAAATTGCTTATATAGATTCAATGATAAAAGAAAGAGATATCATTGAAGATGAAATTGAAAGTGCAATTTTAGTAGGTTCAGATACTAAGGAAAGTCTTGAAGAATTAAAAGAACTTACTAAGGCTTGTGAAATACCTGTGCTTGATTCAGTATTCCAAAGTAGAAACAAAATAGATGCAGCCTTTTACATAGGAAGAGGAAAAGTATTAGAAATTGCTTCATTAAGACAAAAGTTAAGAGCTAATGTAATTATTTTTGATGATGAATTATCTGGCTCACAAGTAAGAAACTTAGAGGCAGCTTTAGGAGCAAAGGTAATCGATAGAACAACACTTATTCTTGAAATATTTGCTAGAAGGGCTAAGTCTAGGGAAGCAAAGATTCAAGTTGAGCTGGCACAACTTAAATATAGAGCCAGCAGGTTACAAGGACTTGGAACTATACTTTCAAGAACAGGTGGAGGTATAGGGACTAGAGGACCAGGAGAAAAGAAGCTAGAAACAGATAGAAGACATATAAAAGAGCAGATATATGATTTAAATGCTGAACTGAAGAAAATTAAGAAAATCAGAGAAACTCAAAGAGAGAAGAGAAATAAAGAAAGTATTCCAAAGGTTTCATTAGTTGGATATACTAATGCAGGAAAATCAACTTTAAGAAATGCTCTATGTGATGTGGCAGCACAAAAAGAAGTACAAGGAAAAGAAAAGGTATTTGAAGCAGATATGCTATTTGCCACTTTAGATATCACTACTAGAGCAATAATATTAAAAAATAAAGGAATAATAACTCTTACAGATACAGTTGGTTTTGTAAGAAAGTTACCACATGATCTTGTTGAAGCCTTCAAATCAACTTTAGAAGAAGTAATATACGCAGATCTTTTATGCCATGTTGTTGATGCTTCAAGTGAAACTGCTTTAGAACAAATCAAAGCTGTTGAAGAAGTATTACATGAGCTAGATGCTTTAGATAAGAAGACAATACTTGTGCTAAATAAGATTGATAAAGCAGATTCAGCACTTTTAGAAGAAATAAAAGTAGCAACAGAGCATTATGATACTATTGAAATTTCAGCTAAAGAAGGTACTAATTTAGAGGTGCTATTAGATGAAATAGAAGAAAATCTTCCATACACAATGAAGAAATGTGAATATCTTATTCCATATGATAGAAGTGACATGGTGTCTTTCCTTCATAGAAATGGAAGAGTTTTTGAAGAAGATTACAGAGAAAATGGTACTTTCATGATTGTTGAAGTAGATGATGAAAGCTATAATAAGAGTAGTGAATTTGTTATTAAATTAATAAATCAATAGTAAAAAAGAAGATTATTCTTCTTTTTTTATGTTATAAGGGGATAAGAATGGAAAAGTTTTTTGTAGAATTTAATGAGTATGAACCTAAATATATTCAAATTTCAAATAATATTAAAAAACTTATTAATGAGAAACAAATATCAGGAGGGGAAAAGTTACCAACTATTAGAGCCCTTGCTAAGTTTTTAGCAGTGAATAATGATACTATAGTGAGCTGTTATAAGAGATTGGTTAGTGATGGTTATGCCGTTCAAAAAGTAGGTTCTGGTACATATGTCAAGAAACGTGATATGATAAGCTTTTTTAAAAGAGAGTATTCAAGAGAAATAAAGTCTATGATAAGTTCAAAAGATGAAAATATAATAGATTTTACTGGTGAGAGTAATAGAGAGGTAATTTTCCCAATAGATGAATTTAAGGAAGTTATCAATAAAGTTCTTGATAGGGATGGAGCTGAGGCATTAATAAACCAGGAATCATTAGGATATATGAAGCTTAGAGAGACAATAAATGAAGCCTTTTGGCAGGGGAGTCTTGATATAGATGATTTACTTATTGTTTCAGGAGCTCAACAGGGGATAGATATTGCATCTAAGGCAATGCTTAATATTAATGATAATGTTATTGTAGAAAAACCTACATATACTGGTGCCTTATCAGTATTTAAGTGGAGAAGAGCCAATGTTTTTCAAGTTCCAATAGAAGAAGATGGCATAAATATTGAGCAGTTTGAAAAGATTCTTAAAAAGCATAAGATAAAATTCTTTTATACCATGAGCTATTTTCATAACCCTACAGGGATTAGCTATAGCTGGGAAAAGAAGCTTAAGATTTTAGAACTTGCCCAAATTTATGATTTTTATATAATTGAAGATGATTATTTATCAGAGCTTATTTATGATGACAACCTTCAACATGAACCTTTTAAGAAGTTAGATGCTTATGATAGGGTAGTTTATATAAAGAGTTTTTCTAAGGTATTTTTGCCAGGTATAAGACTTGGATACATAATAAATCCTAAGTTTTTTAGAGATGCAATGATGAGTTCAAAGGTAAATACAGATATAGCAACATCAACACTGATGCAGCGTTCTTTAGAAATGTATATTAAAGAGGGATACTGGAAGGGATATATTTCATTTTTAAAAAATGAATATAAGATGAGATATGATTTAATGAAGAGGCTTTTAGAAGAAGAACTGAAGGAATATGTTACATTTATTGATCCTAAAGGAGGACTGACTTTTTATATTGAGCTGAAAAATAAGGAAATTAATAGTGAAGAATTATTTTATAGGCTTAAGGAAAGAAAGTTATATATTACACCAGGAAGTATATTTTATACTGGTACTGATGAAGGGAATTATTCTTTCAGGTTAAGATATTCACAAGTGAAAGAAGAGGATATAAGACGAGGAATAAATATTATAAAAGAGGAGTTGATAAAATGTCGTATATAACTATACGTGATTATGGAGAAGATAGATTTATTGAAAAAAAGTCTGAATTTATAGGATATGCAAAGAGAGTAGAAAGTGAAGAAGAGGCAAAAGCCTTTGTTAATGAAATAAAGTCAATGCATAAGCAAGCACGTCATAACTGTTGGGCATATGTAATTGGTGAAAATATGGGCATTCAAAGATATAGTGATGATGGAGAGCCACAGGGGACAGCAGGTATACCTATTTTAGAAGTTATGAAGAAAAGTGATATAACTGACTGTGCAGTGGTAGTAACAAGATATTTTGGAGGAATACTTCTAGGAACAGGTGGACTTACGAGAGCTTATACAAAAGGGGCATCTATAGCTTTAAAAGCTGGTGGAGTAGTTGAAAAAGTACAGGGAGTAGATGTGGCTTTACATTTAGATTATGATATGATAGGCAAGGTTCAATATGTATGTGGACAAAATAATTGGCATATAGAAGATACTGAATATACTGACAAGGTAATTGTTCATATTTTAGCAGAAGTTTCTGTAAGTGAAGTTATTAAAAAAGAAATGACAGAAGTATCTAATGGTAAGATAACTGTAGAAAAAAGTGATGAGGATATATACTTCAAGGAAGAGAATAGACTTTATAAAATCATCTAAGAAAAAAGATAGCAAGTACTTTTAATATATACTGCTATCTTTTTTCTTATCTTAAATAATATAGGCTTTGTTTTAAAATAGTGTTGAAATTAGCATAACATAATAGGATGTCCATTTGGACATCCTATTTGAATCGCAATATATTAAAATTATTCATCATTTAGAACCCTCTTTAAACTTGAATTTATTGCATCTGAATCTTCTGGATGTTCTATAAGCAATCTATTTGCTTCCATAATAGCAGCAGACCTTGAGGTTTGTACTGATTGTTTTACTTTAGAGTCCTCAATAGATTTAATATAATCCTTTTGTTTCTGCCAAGCATCTTTTATTATTGTATAGTATTCATCTTCAGTTGATTCCTCTTGAGTATATTGTTCTATATTTGATTGAATATCTTGGTGCATATCTTCATGGTTATTATCTTCTGAATTTTCAACAGTGGAAGATGTAGTGTTTATACTGTCTCCTTCAGAATTTTGAGTAATGCTAATAGAATTACTTGCATTTGATTTAGAAGAATCTTCTTTTCCTTCTGAATTATTCTTCTGTCCACATGCCACAAGTGACAGAGATAATAACACTAATCCTAATTTAAAAAATATCCTTTTATTCATTTAAATCTCCTCATAAATTATAAGATTATTAGTTCAATATATTATATAAAGCAATTTTGAATTCTTAATGTTCCAATAATTACTCTTCTTAAATTTGTGGACAAATAGTAATCTTGTCTACTTTTATTTTAAATCGCAATATATTCAGATTGTTTTACTAATATCAAAATTTAAATTTAGATAATGGCTGTAAAAAGTAACGAAGTTACTATTATAATTGTTACCATAATAGTTGATAGTATATTACCAACTTTAGAACCAAAATTATCATTAAACTTATAACCAATAATTAATGATGGAATATAAAATAATAGAGAGTAGAATATTGTATAATGTGTTCCTTGATTTCCATTAGACCATGATTTTAACCCAATATAATTTAAAATATTATCTCCTATACAAACCTTATTAAATGTAAAGGCAAATAAAGAACCTATAATAAATAACACTAAAGAAGTTGTACCTATTCCTATCTTTCTTTTTTTCACATTACCTCCTCCAATATACTATAATTGATTTATACAATAAGAATTTTAATAATCAACTAATTCGTATAAAAATACAATTGTTCATCAATCATTATATTTATTGTACACTAAAAATAGTAAAATTAAAACAAATTTTACCTTTATACATATATTGGTCTTCTAATCTTAAAATCCTTTATTAAAGATACAGAATGTGTTGAATTAGCATGAATAAAGAACTTTTT
>NZ_FR886605.1:56038-86727 GCF_000436575.1 Clostridium sp. CAG:265 | reverse complement strand
TGAGGTAAAAGGACAAAGCGCTAAATTTGATGAAAAGATTAAAAAGCCACAAGAACCAACAAAAGCTGGATATACATTTGCTGGATGGTATAAAGAACAGCAATGCGAAAATCCATGGGATTTCGAAACAGATAAAGTACCAGCGCATAATGTAACACTATATGCAAAGTGGATTTTAAATTCTACAGAACTAAATCATGCACCAACAATAAAAGCAGAAGATAAAGTATTACAGGTTGGAGATGAATTTAATCCATTAGCAGGAGTTACAGCAGAAGATGATGAAGATGGAAAAATCGTATTAACTGAAGCAAATATAATAAAGAATACAGTAAATATGAAAGAAGCAGGAACATATGAAGTTACATATAAAGTAACAGATAGCAAAGGTGCATCAGCAGTTAAGACAATAACAGTAACAGTAAATCCAAGGGTTGAACAGTTAAATAAAGTACCAACAATAAAAGCAGAAGATAAAGTATTACAGGTTGGAGATGAATTTAACCCATTAGCAGGAATTACAGCAGAAGATGATGAAGATGGAAAAATCGTATTAACTGAAGCAAATATAATAAAGAATACAGTAAATATGAAAGAACCAGGAACATATGAAGTTACATATAAAGTAACAGATAGTAAAGGTGCATCAGCAATTAAGACAATAACTGTAATTGTTAAAAAAGGTAGTTCATTGGCACAAAGTATAACTATAAATAATAAAATTAATAGTTTATATGTAGGAAGTAATAAAGTATTTACTGCAATTGTAAATGCAGAGGCAGATATACAAGAAGTAGAATGGTCAGTAAATAATGAGAGCATAGCATCAATAGAAGTTACAGGAAATAGTGTTAAAGTAACAGCAAAGGCAAAGGGACAAGTAACTATAACAGCAAAAACTAAAGATGGTAGCAATAAAATTGATACTTTTACTATAAATATAGAAGAATATGAAAACAATGTAGTAGATTTTGTTACTAATATTATAGATACAAATGTTGTTTCAGCTATAACAGGTTCAGGAGAAAAAGAATCTCCATTACAAATGGAAGTACAAAATATAAGCTTAGAAAAATTTACTGGATTTTTAAATAGCATTAAAGAATTAGATGCATTATTAGAAGAAAAACGAATAGATGGAGACTTTATAGTTTATAAAATAAAAGTTAAAAACACATCATTGGTTTCAAGAGTTGTAAGAACTATTAAAAATGAATCTAATGATGAAGCATACATAGAATTAAGAATATCAAAAGAATTAGATAATGTAAGCGTATTTGAATCAAAATTAGAGGAAGTTATATCTAAAATAGATGATGAGAATAGACCAGGCGATGAGAATAGACCAGGCGATGAGAATAAACCAGGTGATGGAAATAAACCAGGTGATGAAAATAAACCAGGTGATGAAAATAAACCGGGTGATGAAAATAAACCAGGTGATGATAACAGACCAAATAACAAAGAAAATTTAAATAATCAAATAAAAATGGAAGATAGTAAAAAAGATAAATTACCTGAAACAGGAAAAAGAAGCTTGTTAGGATATATAGGAGCATTTACTATAGCAGCAGGTAGTTTATTGTTAGGTAAAAATAAGAAAAAATAAATTTATTTTGAGAATCTAATAAAATATATTAAAGGTGATAAGGTTTATTAAAATATAGACCTTATCATTTTTTATAAAAAATAAAGTAAAAATAAATTGTATATTTCATAAATATTTCATATTTAATATATATAATATTCTTGAAGTAATTAATCTAGGAGGAATACAATATGAGTATATTTAAAAGGGCAATATTATATATAACAAGAAAAAAAGTAAAAAGTATTATTATGTTATTAATATTATTTGGTATGGCAACTGCAGTTTTAAGTGGTATTTCAATTAAAAAGGCAACAAATTTAACTAAACAAGATTTAAGTAGCCAGATAGCTAATAAATTTGAAGTTAAAGCTAATCTTGGAACAAATTTTGATGGAACAGTTCCTGAAAGTTTGATAAATAAAATTTTAAATGTAAATGGTATAAAAAGCTATGATGGAATGATTCAAGGTGCAGGTTTAGATTTTAAGGAACTTGATTATGTAGAGCCTAAAAAAAGTACAATTCAATATAAAGATGAAAGATATAATAATCTTTTTTCTGTAGAGGGACATGTTTCTACAGAACTTGATACTAAGTTTGTAAGTAAATCACTTAAATTAGTTGAAGGAAGACATATTGTTAGTACAGATAATGGAAAAGTATTAATACATAAGTCCCTAGCTGAGAAAAATAACTTAAAAGTTGGAGATATATTAAAAGCAACTAAGAGTACATTAGATTATAAAGCAACAAGTATTTCTAAAAATGAATATGAACTTGAGATTGTAGGTATTTTTGAAAGTGAAAATGATGAGAGTGTAGGAAGTAAATTAGAAATTCCAGAAAATCTTATAATATCAGACATTAATACTTTGAAAGCGTTATATAGTTACTCAGATGGAAATATTCAATATACAAATGCTGTATTTAACACAAGTAGTAATGTAGAAGATGTAATATCACAAGTTAAGAAGATTTCTGAAGATTGGAGCAAGTATACAATAGAAAAAAGTGAAGATACTTTTTTAGCTTTAAGTAAGACATTTGAGGTTTTAGATAAAATTATAAATATTGTTTTAATTGGAGCTATTATTGCAGGAGTATTAGTACTTTCATTAGTTTTAATATTCTGGATTCAAGGAAGAATTCATGAAACAGGAATATTACTTTCTATTGGCGTATCAAAATTTAATATTATATCTCAATATATTATTGAATTATTAATCATAAGTTTAATAGCTTTTGGATCATCTTATTTTTCAAGTAAAGCAATTTCACAAAATATAGGGAATGCAATAATTAATCAAGCTAGTAAACAAGCAGTGCAAGAAGTGCAAAATGGTTTTGGAGGAAATAATATAGGAAATGATTCTAATTCGTCTTTAGCAACGCGTACTATAGATGAGATTGATGTAAAGGTAGAATTTAAAGAATTAATTTATGTATATGTTATAGGAAGTGGAATTATAATTATTTCAGTATTATTATCTTCTGTGTCAATAATTAGATTAAAACCAAAGGAAATATTATCAAAAATGAGTTAGTAAATATTAAATTTAAAAAATTATAATTTCTTTTAAAATTAACAATGATTTTACATTGGATTTGTTATCATAAAAACATAGAAAGGATAACTAAAAAAACAAGACAGTTTAAAAGTATTAAAAGAGTTAAGTTATCAGAAAAGTTTTTGAGTAAGGAAGGATGATAAATTATGAAAAGATCAGTAATATTTGGAGTAGTATCATTAGCAATAGTAGGATTACTAGGCTTTGTAGGAGGTAGAGCAAGTAATAAAGAAGTAAGCAAAGCAAATAATAAAACTACAAGTTCATATAGCAGTAATGGAAATACACAGAATAATGTTGATAAAGAAATTGCAAATAGTAATTCGTATAGTAATTCATATAGCAATAAATATAATAATTCTTATAATAACTCAAGTAGTAGTTCATATAGCAATGAAGGAAGTGATGAGGATATTTCTTTTGAATTAAGTGAAGAAGATTTAGCAAATTTAAAAAATGGATTAGGATTAACAGTTAATGGACAAAAGGTAGATATAACTGGATTTGATGAAAAATTTAGAGAAGAAGTAAAAGCTGCTGGCTTTGAATAAACAAAAAAATAAAAATATTTATAATAATATTAAAAACCCCTGTAGTATAATTATAATTTTTATATTATAATTAATAAATAACTCCATATCGAATGATATGGAGTTATTTTATTAAATAAAATAGGAGAAATTATGTTATGAGATTATTAATTGTAGAAGATGAAGCTGATATAGTACATGCTTTACAGAGAGGGTTAAAAAATGAAGGTTATGCAGTTGATGTAGCAATTGATGGAGAAGAGGCTTTAGAATTTTTAAGTGTGAACACATATGATTTATTAGTTTTAGATATAAATCTTCCAGGTGTAGACGGATTTTATATATTAGAAAAACTTAGAGAAAGTGATATAAATACAAGAGTGATAATTGTATCCGCAAATAGAGAAATTGAAGATAGAATAAAAGGTTTAGATTTAGGGGCTAATGATTATTTAGTGAAGCCATTTGATTTTTTGGAGTTAACAGCAAGGATAAGAGCTCTTCTAAGAAGAGAATTTGCCAGTAAACCTTCAATTATAAATGAAGGAAAATTATCCATAGATTTATCGAAACATAAGGTTACATATGATGATGAAGCTATTAATTTAACACTAAAAGAATATTCACTTTTAAAATATTTAGTTCAAAATAAAGATAAAATTATAAGCTCAGAAGAATTAATAAATCATGTTTGGGATGAAAATGCAGATCCTTTCACAACAGTAATAAGAGTTCATGTATATTCTCTTAGAAAAAAATTAACAGCTGTTAGTGGCAATGAAAATATGATTAAAACTATTAAGGGAGTAGGATATTTATTTGGAGGAGACACTAGTGAATAATATAAAGATAAAATTAAAATGGAAGCTTACATTATTTACTATATTAATAATGACAATAACTAGTGGAATTCTTGTTTTTAGTATTAATTATGATGTAAGGCATACAGTTCCACAGTTAAAAGGAGTAATTAATTCAAATACAGGAGATGTTAAAATAGATTTAAATAGTGATTTTAAAGCTGAAATTGATAATATATCAATAGAATCTGCTATAGAGGAAACAACATCAAGAATTTACTGGCTTTCAATAACAACATTTATTTTAGTAGTAATAATTGGAGGTATGTGCACTTATTTTGTAGTAAATAATGCTTTAATTCCAATTGTGGAATTAAATAAAAATATAAAAAAAATAAATGAGGATAATTTAACTTCTAACTTAAGTGTTAAAGGCCCTAATGATGAAATTAAGGAACTTACAATTTCTTTTAATAAAATGATAGCAAAATTAGAAAATGCTTTTACATCCCAAAAGAGATTTAATTCTAGCGTGGCCCATGAATTAAAAACGCCATTAGCTGTGATTAAAACTAATATAGATGTTTTAAAAAGAAGCAATTGTAAAAGCATAGAAGAATATGATAAAACATTAGCAATTGTAGAAAAATCAATATTAAAGATGAACTTAATAATAGAAACAATGTTAGATATAATAAAGCAAGAGAATGCACCTTTAAATGAAAGTGTTAGTATAAGTGAAATATTAGAAGATATAGTAGATGACTTGGATATTATTGCTGATAAAAAAAATATACAATTAAAATTAAATACAAATAATATAAAGAGTAAAATAAAGGGAAATGAAATTATGTTATATAGAGCATTTTATAATGTAATTGAAAATGCTATTAAATATAACAAAATTAATGGAACTGTAAATATATTATGTAGTGAGGATTATAATATTATTAAAGTAAAGATTATAGATACTGGAAAAGGTATAAAAGAAGAGGAGTATGAAGAAATTTTTAAACCTTTTTATAGATGTGAAGGAATTAATACATATTCAGATAATGGAGTTGGACTAGGATTATCATTAACTCAATCAGTTATAAAACTTCATGGTGGGGAAATTAAAGTAAAAAGTAAACTAAATGAAGGAACAGAATTTAATTTAATTTTGCCATATATATCATAAATTAAACTTTAATAATTATATTTTATGAGGTGAAGAAATTTGAAAGTTAATATATTAATAGTTGAAGATGAAGTGGATATAAGAGAAGGGGTAAGTGAATACTTATCAGAAGTTGGTTACAATGTTATAAGTGCTGAAGATGGAATGCAAGCAATAGAAATATTTAATAAAAATAAATTTGATTTAGTAATTTTAGATATAATGTTACCAAAAGCCAATGGATTTATTGTGTTAAATAAAATTAGAGAAGAAAGTAATGTTCCTGTAATTATGCTAACCGCAATGAGTGATGATTATACTCAAATTATGAGTTTTGATGAAAAAGCAGATGACTATATTACAAAACCATTTTCAATAATATTGCTACATAAAAGAATAGAAGCTTTACTTAGAAGAAGATTAAAAGATGATGAAAGTAAAAAATGGTATTATAAAGATATTGAAATTGATTTTGAAGGATATTCAGCAAAAAAGAACGGTAACAATATAGATTTAAAACCTAAAGAAATAAAATTATTGGAATTATTATTAAAATATAGTGGAAAAGTTTTAACAAGAACTCAAATATTAGATAATATATGGAATATTGAAGAATCACCAAATGATAGGGTAATTGATGTATATATTAAAAATATTAGAAAAAAATTAGAGTTGGATTGTATAATAACAGTTAAAGGAATTGGATATAAATTTGAGGAGATGTAATGAAAAAATTAAAATTATTTTCAAAGACATACATATTTACAATGGCTTTAATAAGTATGATAATTATAATTTCACATATTTTAATATACTTAGGATTGCCAAAGGTATACATAAGTAATAAAGAAAAAGAAAGCGATAATATTATTGAAGATTTAATTAAAGAAATAAATAAAGTTGATGCTGATATAGAAAAGTCATTTAAATTAGCTGAAAATTTTTCAGAAAAGTATAATATTAAAATTTCATTAACATTAAATGAAGAAAAGAAAACTTTTCAAGGACATGAAGATGTTGATATATATTTAGATCAAAATTCAGTTAGTGATGAAACAATAGTACTTCCAGATATAAAAAGTGATAGTATTATAAAAGATTATGAAGAAGGTATCACAGGTTCTAAAAGTGAAGAGGATTTTAATCAATATATTAATATAAATAATTCATCAATAATAAAAAGTAAAAGCTTTAAGACAATAAATGATATAAATGGTAATATACAAATGGCCATGGATTTAGAGGCATTTACAGAAACTAGAGACGTTATATTAAAAATATTACCATACTCTATTTTAGTAAGCTTATTTATAGCATTAATAGCATCATATATATATTCTAAAAAAATTACAACTCCAATAAAAGAAATTTGTGATGTTACAAAAGAAATGGAAAACTTAAATAAGAGAGCTTTTTGCAAAGTAGAAACGGAAGATGAAATAGGTATATTAGCATATAACATAAATAATTTATATGAAAATTTATTAAATACAATTCTATCATTAGAAGAGGAAATAGAAAATGTAAGTAAATCTGAAAAAATTAAAGTGGATTTTTTAAGAAGTGCATCACATGAACTTAAAACACCGTTAATGAGTATGCATATAATGCTTGAGAATATGATACTTGGTGTTGGAAAGTATAAAAATCATGATATATATTTAGAAAAATGTAAGGAAGTAGTAAATCAATTAAGTAAGATGGTACAAGAAATTTTAGATACTTCAAGGCTTAATACTCTAGATAATAAAAATGAAAAGATAATAGATTTATCACAAATAGTAAATGAAATAGTAGATACATATAAATTAATAGCTAAATCAAGACAAATTAATATTAATATTAATTTAGAAGATTCTTTTAATATTAGTATAGATGAAAAATTATTTACAAAAGCTATTTCTAATATTATTTCTAATGCAGTAAATTATACTGATGAAGGAAAAGAAATAAGAATTTATATAAAAAATAATAAACTTATTATAGAAAATGACTGTACACCTATTTCTAATGAGCATTTAGAACATATTTTTGAAGCATTTTATAGAGTTGAGTTTGATAGAAATAAGAGTAGTGGTGGAAATGGATTAGGATTATATATAGTTCAGCAAATATTGACAACTACCAAATTAACTTATTCATTTAAACCAATTAAAAATGGAATGAAATTTGAAATAGATTTTAATAATAAAAATATTATTTAAGTAAAAAGAGCTGTCGCACTAAAAAATATATATACATTGTTATTTAATTTCATAAATATTTCATATTACATTGATAAAATGTGATTAAGTTAAGTGAGGAGGAAAAAACAATGAATGTATTTAAAAGAGCGAGATTATATATAACAAGAAAAAAAATGAAAAGTCTTATTATGTTATTTATATTATTTGGAATAGCAACAGCTGTTTTAAGTGGGATTTCAATTAAAAAAGCTGCAACTATAGCAAAGGAAAATTCTATTAAAGATATAGACAATAGATTTGAGGTTCAATCTAATTTTGCATCAAACTTGGATGATTCTGTTCCAGAAAGTTTGGTTAATAAAATTTCAAAGGTAGATGGAATTAAAGGATATGATGGAGTAATTCAAGGAGCTGCATTAGATTTTAAAAATCTTAATCATATAGATGCAGAAAAGAATGTAGTTCAATATAAAGATGATTCTGAATATGAAAAACTTTTTACAGTAGAAGGTCATACATCTACAGAGTTTGATACTAAATTTATAAGTAAATCATTTAAGCTGGTAGAAGGAAGACATATTGTTGAAAGTGATAAAAACAAAGTATTAATTCATAAGGCTTTAGCTGAAAAGAATAATTTAAAAGTTGGAGATAAAATAAAAGGAACTAAAAATAATGTTGATTATAATGTATCTTCAATGTCACCAGATGAATATGAATTTGAAATTGTAGGAATATTTGAAAGTGCAAATACTGAAAGATCAGGACATAAAACAGAGCTTTCAGAAAATCTTATAATATCAGATATGTACACTTTAAAAACTTTATATGGATACTCTGATGGAAATATTAAGTATACAAATGCTATATTTAACACAAGTGATAAAGCTGAAAATGTATTGCCAAAGGTTAAGCAAATTTCAGCTGATTGGAATAAATACACAATAGTAAGAAGTCAAGATACATTCTTAGCTTTAACTAAGTCATTCGATACTTTAGGTAAGATTGTAAATATAATTTTAGTTGGAGCATTTGTAGTAGGAGTAGTTGTATTATCATTAATTTTAGCGTTTTGGATTCAAGGAAGAATTCATGAAACTGGAATATTACTTTCAATTGGAGTATCAAAGTTTAATGTTATTTCACAATATATTATTGAATTATTACTTATAAGTGTATTAGCTTTCGGAGCATCATATTTTTCAAGTAAGGTAATTTCACAAAATATAGGTAATGCAATAGTTAATCAAGCAAGTAAACAAGCTGTACAAGATGTTGAAAGTGGATTTGGAGGATTTAACTTAGGAAATGATCCTAATAGTAACTTGCTAACTCATACTGTAAGTGAAATTGATGTAAAAGTAGATGCTAAAGAAGTAGTTTATGTGTATATTTTAGGAACTGGTATTATAATAATTTCAGTATTACTATCATCAGCATCAATAATTAAATTAAAACCAAAAGAAATATTATCAAAAATGAGCTAGGAGGGAGATAAATGTCAATTTTAGCATTAAATAAAGTAAATTATTCATATAAAAATGGAAAAAGTGTTTTAAGTGATGTAAGTATGGAATTTGAAAAAGGTAAATTTTACACTATATTAGGTGTTTCAGGTTCAGGAAAATCAACATTATTATCATTATTAGCTGGATTAGATGAGCCGAAAAGTGGAGCAGTTCTCTATAATAATGAAGATATAAAAATAAAGGGATATGAGAAACATAGAAAAAATAATATTTCGTTAATTTTTCAAAATTATAATTTAATAGATTATATGACACCACTAGAAAATTTAAAAATAGTTAATCCAAAAGCTGATAAATCAATATTAAATGATTTAGGATTAAAAGATGATGAAATTAATAGAAATGTATTACAATTGTCAGGAGGACAGCAACAACGTGTAGCTATTGCAAGAACATTAGTTGCAGATTCGCCAGTAATATTAGCAGATGAGCCTACAGGAAATTTAGATAGTGGAACAGAAGATGAAATTATAGAAATATTAAAAACAAGTGCACATAAGCATGGAAAATGTGTAATAGTTGTTACCCATAGTAAGGAATTAGCTAAGAAATCAGATGTTATACTTGTATTAAAGAATAAGAAGTTAACTATGTAATATATATAAAGACTACATTGAATTAATAATTTAATGTAGTCTTTATTTTTTTTATTTGTATAATAAACTGTTTAAGGAAAATATTGACATAAATGATAAAATAAGATAATATTTTTCTTGAGTATAGTTTTCAAATTTGAATATGTTAATAATTTGTGGAGGAATGAAAATGTTAGAAAAAGAACAATGGGAAGGCTTTGAAGGGCGATTATGGAAAGAAGAAATCAATGTAAGAGATTTCATTCAAAAAAATTATAAACCATATGATGGTGATGAAAGTTTTCTTGCAGCTCCGACAGATGCTACAAACAAACTTTGGAGCAGATTACAAGAACTACAAAAGGAAGAAAGAGCTAAGGGTGGAGTACTTGATATGGAAACTGAAGTAGTTTCTAGCCTTACATCTTATGGTCCAGGGTATATTGATGAATCTTTAAAAGAACTTGAAAAAATTGTTGGTCTTCAAACAGACAAGCCTTTAAAAAGAGCTTTTATGCCATATGGCGGTATAAAAATGGCTGAACAATCCTGTGAAAATTATGGATATAAAGTAAATACAGAATTACACAAAATTTTTACTGAATATCATAAAACTCATAATCAAGCAGTATTTGATGCTTATACACCAGAAATGAAAAAAGCACGTCATAGTCATATAATTACAGGACTTCCTGATACTTATGGGCGTGGACGTATTGTTGGAGATTACAGAAGAGTTGCTCTTTATGGTATAGATCATCTTATAGAAGAAAAAACTAACGATTTTAATAATTGTGGCGATGGTACTATGACAGATGATATTATTCGTTTAAGAGAAGAAATTACAGAACAACGTAGAGCACTTGAAAATATGAAAAAAATGGCTGAAAGCTATGGATATGATATATCACAACCAGCAAAAGATGCTAAGGAAGCAGTTCAATGGTTATATTTTGGATACTTAGCTGCAATAAAAACTCAAAATGGTGCAGCTATGTCAATAGGGCGTGTATCTACATTTCTTGATATATATATTCAAAGAGATTTAGATAAGGGAGTTATTACAGAAAGAGAAGCTCAAGAATTAATTGACCATTTAACAATGAAATGTAGAATGGTTAAATATGCAAGAATAACATCTTATAATGAATTATTTTCAGGCGATCCTTCATGGGTTACTATTGGATTAGCAGGTATAGGTGTTGATGGACGCCATATGGTAACAAAGAATGACTATCGTTTCCTTCACACATTAGAAAATATGGGACCTGCACCAGAGCCAAATATTACTGTATTTTATTCTTCTGCACTTCCTGAAAATTTTAAGAAGTATGCAGCTAAGATTTCAGTAGAAACAAGTTCTATTCAATATGAAAATGATGATGTTATGAAACCAGTATGGGGAGATGATTATTCAATTTGTTGTTGTGTATCAGCTACTCAAACAGGGAAGGAAATGCAGTTTTTTGGAGCTAGAGCTAATTTAGCTAAATGTTTACTTTATGCAATAAATGGTGGTATTGATGAAAAATCAGGTAAACAAGTTGGACCAGAATATAAGGGAATAACTTCTGAATATCTTAATTATGATGAAGTTATTGCAAAATATGAACAAATGAGTGATTGGCTTGCAGGTCTTTATGTAAATGTTCTAAATTTAATTCAATATATGCATGATAAATATTATTATGAAGCAGCAGAAATGGCTCTTATTGATACAGATGTAAGACGTACATTTGCCACAGGTATTGCAGGATTCTCACATGTAATAGATTCTCTTTCGGCAATTAAGTATGCTAAAGTTAAGACAATACGTAATGAAGCAGGCATTGTTACAGATTATGAAATTGAAGGGGACTTCCCTAAATACGGTAATGATGATGACAGAGCTGATGAAATAGGTGTATATGTTCTTAAGTCATTCCTTGACAAAATCAAGAAGAGACACACATACAGAAATTCTGAACCAACAACATCAATTCTTACTATAACATCTAATGTAGTATATGGTAAATATACAGGTAATATGCCAGATGGACGTGAAGCTTGGACTCCACTTTCACCAGGAGCAAGTCCATCTTATGGAGCAGAAAATAATGGATTGCTTGCTTCATTAAATTCTGTAGCTAAATTACCATATGAATGGGCTTTAGATGGTATTTCAAATACACAAACAATTAACCCAACAGCACTTGGTCATGATAAAGAAGAACAAGCTGATAAACTTGTACAAGTATTAGATGGATATTTTGAACAAGGATCACATCATTTAAATGTTAACGTATTTGGTGTTGAAAAATTAAAAGATGCTATGGAACATCCTGAAAAAGAAGAATATGCTAACTTTACCATTCGTGTATCAGGTTATGCAGTTAAATTTATAGATTTAACAAGAGAACAACAACTTGATGTTATTTCTAGAACATGCCATGCAGAAATTTAATTTGAATAAAAATATAGCAAAAATTCATTCAATAGAAACTTTTGGATCTGTTGATGGACCTGGAGTGCGTTTTGTTGTTTTTTTTAATGGCTGTCATATGAGATGCAAGTTTTGTCACAATCCTGATACTTGGGATATTAATGGTGGTGAGGAAAGAACTGCTGATGAGCTTTTGACTCAAGCTTTAAAATATAAAACTTATTGGAAAAGTGGAGGAGGCATTACAGTGAGTGGTGGTGAGCCACTTATCCAAATAGATTTCTTAAATGAATTTTTTAAAAAGGCTAAGGCTAAAGGTGTTCACGTAACATTAGATACGTCTGGAAATCCATTTACAAGAGAAGAGCCTTTCTTTAGCAAGTTTAAGGAGCTTATGAATGTAACTGATCTTGTAATTTTGGATATTAAAGAAATAGATGAATCTAAGCATAAAAAACTTACAGGATGGAGTAATTTAAATATTCTTGATATGGCTAAGTATTTATCAGAAATTAACAAACCAGTATGGATTCGTCATGTATTGGTACCAGGTGGAAGTGATAATGATGAAGAATTGATAAGACTTAATGAATTTATCAAGACTTTAAGCAATGTAGATCGTGTAGAAGTAATTCCTTATCATGACCTTGGAATTTTTAAATGGGAGAAACTTGGTATTGCTTATCCTTTAATTAATGTAAAACCACCTACTAAAGAGAGGGTAGAAAATGCTAAAAAGCTTCTTTATACAAGTGAATATAGAGGGTATTTATCACGATAAATAATATCATGCAACATATAAACCCATGAAAAGCAAACTTTTGATTTTCATGGGTTTGTTTTATCTTAATAATAAATGAATGAATAATGTCTTAGTAGAGAATACTAAGTTTATCTGATAATTAAAAAATAATAATAGAAAAATTATTTTAAGAAATTAGGATAGATTTATAGATTTTTTAATTTAAGATAAAATTTACTTTGGAGGAGATAAAAATGTGTACAGCGTTAACGTTATCAACTAAAGATGGTTATAATTTATTTGGTAGAAATATGGATTTGGCATATTCATTTAATCAAGCAGTAACATTAGTTCCTAGAAATTATGAGTATAGAGATAGAGTTACTGGAGAGATAAGAAAAAATAAATATGCAATATTGGGTATGGCCAGTGTTATAGATGATTATCCAGCTTTTGCAGATGCATTTAATGAAAAAGGATTAGGGTGTGCAGGACTTAATTTTCCAGGATATTTTCACGCAGAAGAAAATGAAGTTCATGGAAAGAAAAATATAGCACCATATGATTTAATTTTATGGATACTATCAAATTTTCAAACAGTAGATGAGGTTTTAAATGAAATTAAAAATATAGAATTAGTGGCAATACCAATTAATGAAAAAACACCTCTTCCAACACTTCATTGGATAGTTTCAGATACTAATGGAAAATCTATAGTTATAGAAAAAACAAAAGAAGGATTTAAAACTTATGATAATCCAATTGGAGTTTTAACTAATTCACCAACATTTGGTTGGCATTTAACTAATTTAAATGAATATATGAAAACCACACCTGTTCAACCAGAAAATGTGAAATGGGGCAATAAAGAATTAAGACCTTTAGGGGTAGGGATGGGTACAAAAGGGTTACCAGGAGGACTTTCTGGAGTTGATAGATTTGTAAGAATAGCATATTTAAAATCAAAATTTCCAGTATCAGAAGATTTATTATCAGGAATAAGTCAATTTTTTCATATGTTAAATAATGTAGCAATGCCTAGAGGTGCTGTAATTAGTGAAGGATCAGATGATATTACTTTATATTCTTCTTGTATGTGTCAACAAAAAGGCATTTATTATTATTCTACATATAACAATAATGGAGTTAGTGCAGTTGATATGAATAAAGAGGATTTAGATGGTAAAGAAATTAAAAGGTTTGAGTATTTAGATAAATTAAATATAATATATCAAAATTAAATTACCTAAAATTTAATTATTGAAGCAAATTTTTATTGTGATAAATTTTATCATAATGATACTTAAAAAAGACCCTCAAATATATATTTTTGATTAATTTTAAATTAAAAGAGTAGGGTCTAGATTTTAAAAAAATTATTAAAAATAAATTTCTTTTTTGTTTACAATTATTTAATTGACTTTGAAAATAAAAAGTATAATATTAAGTTTATAAAATAAAAATAAAGAGGTAAACATATGAAAAAATTTATAGAACAAGCAAAACTTATAAAAGAAGAAATTATAAGCTATAGAAGAGTAATTCACAGTAATCCAGAGGTAGGTCAAGAGTTACCAAAAACTAAAAAATATGTTATGGATAAATTAGTTGAATTTGGATATTCTCCTGAAGAAATTTGTGAAAGTGGAATAGTAGCTACAATTAAAGGAAACAAACCAGGAAAAACTTTTTTATTAAGAGCAGATATGGATGCACTTCCTATAGCTGAAAAAACTTCATGTGACTTTAAGTCTACTAATGGATGCATGCATGCATGTGGACATGATATGCATACAGCAATGTTATTAGGAGCAGCAAGATTACTTAAAGAAAATCAAGATGAGATAGAAGGAACTATTAAATTAGTTTTTCAACCTGATGAAGAAGGATTTACTGGTTCTAAGAAAATGATAAAGGCAGGGGTACTTGAAAATCCTAAAGTTGATGCAGCTTTAGCAATGCATGTTCATTCAGGAACACCTTCAAATGTTGTATTATGTGGTTTAGGAACTAGTATTGCAGGGTGTAATAGATTTAGAATTGTTGTAAAAGGAAAAGGATGTCATGGAGCTATGCCAGAAACAGGAATAGATCCAATCAATATAGCTGCACATATCTATTTAGCAATTCAAACTATTTTAACTAGAGAAATATCAGCTACTGAATCAGCTGTTGTTACAATAGGTAAATTTGTAGGTGGAGATGTACCAAATGTAATACCGGAAGAAGTTGTTATGGAAGGAACTATAAGAAGTTTAGATAAAGAAGTAGGGGAATTTATTTTTGATAGAATGAATGAAATAGTTACTTCTACAGCTAAAATGCTTAGAGGAGAAGCAGAATTGATAGAGTTATCATCTGTACCACCATTAGCAAATAATGATGAATTAGCTCATGAACTTACTGGTTATATGAAAGATATAGTTGGAGAAAAAGCAGTTGTTTTATTTGAGCAAGGTGGAATGGGTTCAGAAGATTTTGCTTCTTATTCATATGAGGTTCCAAGCGTATATATTATGTTAGGAGCTGGTACAAAGCAAGAAAATAGTTTATATGGAGAAGCTATGCATAATGAAAAGGTAGTTTTCAATGAGGATATATTACCTACAGGAGCAGCTATACATGCATATAGTGCTATAATGTGGCTAAAAAATAATAAATAATTAAAATTAATAAATCCAGATATACTTAAATAATTGTATATCTGGATTTTTATGTGTGACTACTATATTCAATAACTTAATGGTGAAAGTCAATTTGTAGGCTTAGTACTAGAACCACTAGTTAATGACAAGGTTATCTACTATGAGGTGGAAGAGTAAAAAGAAATTTACGAAAATATAATAAAATTTTGTAAAAAATAATTATGTGAAATATATGGAAATTGTAGACATTATATAATAATATATCTTTGGAGTAATAAAAATTAAGGAAAATATAAAGAGAGAGGTTATGGGTTATGAGAAAAAGTGAAATGAGAGATATGACCAAAGGAAATGTTTTCAATATTATTTTAGGCTTTGCAATTCCATTATTATTAGGAATGTTATTTCAACAGTTTTATAGTATGGTTGATACAATTATTGTAGGTAAATATTTAGGGGTAAGTGCATTAGCTTCTGTAGGGTCTACTGGGTCAATAAATTTTATGATAATTGGTTTTTGTATGGGTGTTTGCAATGGGTTTGCCATACCGGTGGCACAAAAATTTGGAGCAGGAAATTTTAAAAAACTACGTAAGTACGTCTTTAATAGTGGTTTTTTAGCTATAGTATTTTCAGTAGTCATGACATTGATAGTTTGTGTGTTTTGTAGACAAATTTTAATAGCCATGAGAACACCAGAAGATATAATTCAAGGGGCTTATAGCTATATATATGTGATTTTTCTAGGTATACCAGCAACTTATTTATATAACTTGTTATCTGGAATTATAAGATCACTAGGTGATAGTAAAACGCCACTTTTCTTTTTGATAATATCATCTATAATAAATATAATTTTAGACTTATTTTTAATTATCTATATGCATATGGGAGTAGCTGGTGCTGCTTGGGCAACAGTTATAGCTCAAGCTGTATCAGGTATATTATGTTTAATATATATGAGAAAAAAATATTCAGTTCTAAAATTTGAAAGTGATGAATTGAAGATTGATGGATATTGTATAAGAAGATTATGTTATATGGGAATACCTATGGGGCTACAGTATTCTATTACTGCTATAGGAAGCGTCATACTGCAAGCAGCAGTAAATGGTCTTGGATCTATAATTGTAGCAGCAGTAACAGCAGCGGGAAAAATTTCTATGTTTTTATGTTGTCCATTTGATGCATTAGGGTCTACAATGGCTACATATACAGGACAAAATATTGGTGCTGGTAAATTAGAACGTATAAGTGAAGGCATAAAGAAGAGTATGATAATTGGTTCAGTTTATTCAATTGTTGCTTTAATGATATCTGTTTTTTTTGGCAAGAGCTTAGCCCTTCTTTTCGTAAATGAAAATGAAATAGAAATACTTGCAAAGGTAAGTGAAAATTTAATTATCATAGCAGCTTTTTATATTCCTTTATGCATAGTAAATGTAGTACGTTTTACTATCCAAGGAATGGGATATTCAACTTTTGCTATATTAGCAGGAGTGTGTGAAATGATTGCTAGAGCATTATGTGGATTTATCTTAGTTCCTATTTTTGGCTATGTTGCAGTATGTTTAGCAAGTCCAGTAGCCTGGATTTTTGCTGATGCATTTCTTATTCCAGCGTATAAATATGTAATAAATAAAAGCAAATGTGAAATGAAAATAAAGTTAGTTGAAGCAAAAAATATATAAGAAAGAATCTGGGGATGTCGCATAATGCGACATCCCTATTCTTTATTTAATAGTTGATTTTACTTTATTTTTATAAAAATAAGTAAGTTTTTTTTCAATTTCTCTTTTTATATCATGAATACTTCCTGTTTTTATTATTTCTGAAAAATACAGATTTTCTATTAATTCACAACTTATTTCACTCATAACTTCTAATTCTATTTGTTTTGCATTTTCTGGTAATAAAGAAAGCATTGCAGATTTAATTTTTTTTCCATCTATTAGTAATTCATCTTTTAGTTGAATTACTCCAAATTTACATTCTTTAATTACATCACTTTTACAATGTAAAAGCATTAAGTCATATCCTTTCAGATATGTAGTTCCTAATTTTTCACGTTGTAATAATCTATTTTCTATGTTTATTCTATCTTCTTCATTATCGCTAAATAATTTACTGGACACATAAATTAAATCATTTATATCTAAAACCGTTTTCACTTCTTTCAAAATTATATTTGATAACAGATTAATAATAATATCACCTAAATTAGATATTAATTGTATTTCTTCTTTTCCAAATATTTTTTTTTCAGCTTTTTTAGATACCATATTTATTTTGTTATCCAATATTTCTTTTGTAAAATTTTTTAGTTTCAATTTATCATCTTCTGATAACAATGGATTTACTGATATACATTTATAATCTATATCTAATTTTACAGTAGAAATTATACAATCTATACCTTGATTTTTTAAACTATCAATGTCTATATTAATAATAGAAATTCTATCTTTAATGATTATATTATTAAATGATCTTTGTATATCACTTGATAAAAGCCTAGATGTCCCAACGCCAGATGGACATGCTACTACAGCTATTATTTTTTCTTGTTCTAAAGTTCTTTGTATTGCAGCTGCAAAATGTAATGTTATGTATGCAATTTCAGATTCTGATATCTTAGAGATATTAACTATATTTTTTAGTATTTCACATGCTTTTTCACAAGCTTTAAAAATTTCATAATATTTTTCTTTAATACTATCAAGCAATGGATTTCTAATATTAAGATTCATGGTTAACCTACTTATAGCAGGAACTAAATGATTAGATAAATCTCTATTTAATTTATCTTTATCTATTATATCTATTTGGAAATCGTTTTCTATACTGGCAATAATAGTACTTGATATTTTTCTAATATCCAAATTATTTAAATCTATGTTATCTTCAATTTTATTTAGTGATAATTTTGCACCTTTAATGTGCATGGTGATATATCCCATTTCATCTCTTGATATTTCTATACCTAATTCTTTAGATAAATTATTAGCAATTTTTTTTGCTATTTTAAATTCATCCATATTTTCTAATTCTAATAAAACATCTTTATCCATAATTATTGTATCGCCATTTTGCAATCTCTTTATTACTAAAGTTAAATGTATTATTAGTCCTATGTAGGAATTATCTGATAACTTAAATTCATATTTTTTCTCTATATTATTTAGTACATTTTGAATAGCTTTTATTAAGTCTTCCTCTACAAAATCTAGTAATTTATTTTCCAATGTTAAATCCTTAAGATTTTTATCTATTTCATTATTATTACCTAATAAATCTATAATTTTATTTTGTCCTATAGCACTATATAAAATATTTGATAATACTTTTCTATAATTTTCTTCAGAACCTTCTAAATAAATTCCAACACCTTGTCTTTTTATAATTTTAATATTAAATTGATTTAACCAATTTTCTAATTCATATAAATCGCTATTTAAAATTCCTTCAGATATTTTTAAATTTGAAGTAAAATAATATGATTTTAATGGAGTTTTATTAAGTATTAATTCTCCTAATATTATTCTTTTTCTTTCTTCTTTAGTGTATTCTTTTTTTATATTTTCAAATTCTAGTAATTCTAATATAAATTCTTTGTTTTCTAAACTTTCATCAATAATTAGACCTACTCCTGGTTTTTTTATAAAATTAAAGTCATTTTCATAAAGCCATTTCTCCACATTAGGCATATCCCTTAATACAGTTCTATTGCTTAATCCTAATTTTTCTGCAATATTAGAAATTGTTATAAAATCAGTATTATTAGGACTAGTTAAAATTTCTATTATTTTCTTTTGTCTTAATGTTAAAGCATTTTTTTTCATTAAATATCTCCTAAAATAAGCTATAATTTTTAGATAAAAGATATTTCTTATCTAAGTTTATTATATCTACTTATTTAAATTTTTTAAAGCTAATTTAAAAGCATCTTCTTCTAAATCTAGATATCCTTTAAAAATAACTTGCTGTATATCAGTATTATTAAATAAAAATGTATATCCTAATCCTAAATAACCTTCTGGATATAATACACCTAAGTAATCCCAGATTTTATTTTCTGATTGTTGTATTTGTTTTCTACCAATAATCATAAGTTTTTTATAACCATTTTTTAAAACTACTATAGAGCCTAGTGGCAATAAATTCATTATATTGTATTCTCCTTTTATTAATTATTTGATTATTTACAATTATATGGTTTATTTGATATAAAAATATTAATGCAAAAATATTATTGATATGATATAATTTTAAACGAGAGGTATAAAATTTTAAATAAGTTGGTGAGAATTATAGAAGAAAAAATTTTAAAAAAATAATAAAAGCGCCAGAACTTAGTAAATAAATTAAAACATTTACTAAGTTGACGAGGTTGGGGAATATCGAGATTTTCGGCGGATGCCCCACAGTACTTGTATGCTACTGTTAAAAATTGGCAAAACTAGAAAGTGATTTCTAGAACAAATTCAATTGGGTATACAACCTTCATTTAAGATTTTTGATTTCTGAGAACATTATACCTCTGTATTAAATTTATGTTAGAACAGAGTCTTGAAGAAGTAAAATTATTTTTATAAATGTAAGGGAGATTTTTAATATGTGTGGAATAGTAGGATATGTTGGAAATAAAAATGCAACAGATTTTTTAATAGAAGGATTATCTAAGCTTGAGTATAGAGGTTATGATTCAGCAGGGATAGCTGTAATTAATAATGGTGAAGTAGAAATAGTTAAACACAAAGGACGTTTAGCTAATCTATCAAGAGAATTAGAAAATAATCCTGCTGAAGGAACAATAGGAATTGGACATACTAGATGGGCCACTCACGGTGAGCCATCAGATATTAATTCACATCCTCACCAAGCTTCAAAAGGAGATATAACTGTAGTTCATAATGGTATAATTGAAAATTATGCTGAATTAACTAAATTCTTAAAAGATAAAGGATATGAGTTTAAATCAGCTACAGATACAGAAGTTATACCAAATTTAATTCATTACTATTACAATGGTGATTTATTTGAGGCAGTAGCTAAAACTATAGAAAGATTAGAGGGAAGTTATGCTTTAGGAGTAATTTGTGGTAATGAACCAGATAAAATAGTAGCAGTAAGAAAAGATAGCCCTTTAATAGTTGGGCTTGGAGATAATGAAAAATTTATAGCTTCAGATATTCCAGCTGTTTTAAATTATACAAGGGATATCTATCTTTTAGAAGATAAAGAAATTGTTGTTATAACTAAAAATAGTGCAGAAGTATTTAATTTAAATGGAGAGAAAATATCAAAAGAAATTTATAAAGTAACATGGAATGAAGATGCAGCTGAAAAAGGTGGATATGATTCATTTATGTTAAAAGAAATTCATGAACAACCAAAGGCTATTAGAGATACAATGACAGGAAGAGTTTTATTAAATGATAAAGTTAAATTTGAAGATTTCAATTTAACTTTAGAAGAATTAAATGAAATTGATAGAATTTATATAATAGCATGTGGTACAGCTTATAATGCTGGATTAATGGGGAAAGTAGCCATAGAAAAATTAGCTAAAATTCCAGTTGAAGTTGAAATAGCTTCAGAATTTAGATATAGAGAACCATTAGTAACTAATAAAACTTTAATAATTACATTAAGTCAATCTGGGGAAACAGCTGATACTTTAGCAGTTTTAAGAGATGCTAAGAAAGTAGGAGCTAAAACTTTAGCAGTAACTAACGTTGTTGGAAGCAGCATTTCAAGAGAAGCTGATAATGTAATTTATACTATGGCAGGACCAGAAATTGCTGTTGCATCTACTAAAGCATATACAACTCAAGTTGTAGTAATGAATTTACTTGGAATGTATTTTGCTGACTTAAAAGGAATTTTAGATAAAGATGTGGAAAAGGAACTTAAAGAATCTTTATTAAGTTTACCTGAAAAAATTGAAGCGGTGCTTGAAATGAAATCACAAGTTGCTGAAGTAAGTAAAATATTAGCGGAAGAAACAGATTTATTCTACTTAGGTAGAGGAGCTGATTATGCACTAGTTATAGAAGGTGCATTAAAAGTTAAAGAAATATCTTATGTTCATTCTGAAGCATATGCTGGTGGTGAACTTAAACATGGAACAATTGCATTAATTGAACCTGGAACAAAGGTTATAGCAGCATTAACTCAAAGTCAATTAAAAGATAAAATGATTAGCAACATAAGAGAAGTTAAATCTAGAGGAGCTGAAATAATTGCAATTGCTTATGAAGATGAAGAATTAGATTTAACAGTATTTGATAAAGTATTAAGAATTTCTAGAACTTCTAATATGATAGCACCTATTTTAGGAGCGATTCAATTGCAATTAATGGCTTATTATGTAGCAAGTGAAAAAGGTTGCGATATAGATAAACCAAGAAACTTAGCAAAATCTGTTACAGTTGAATAATAAAATAATAAATAAAAGGTTAAGCATAATTATTATATGTGCTTAACCTTTTATTTAATTTATAACTAAAAACATTGCTTTATTAGTGACAAAATATAAGGTATTGTTAAAAAAATAATTTGTCACTAATATTAAGGACAAGTTGTAATTATCAATTTGTTGATGTAAACGTATATATAAAATAAAATAAACTTGTAAGCGATAGATTAAAATTTCAAATACAGCTTATAGATAAATATGCTATCAAGTTTAGGAGGAAAATAAATATGAAGGAAAAGATTCAGAAGTTTGGAAAGTTTCTTAGTGGTATGGTAATGCCTAATATAGGAGCATTCATAGCTTGGGGATTTATTACAGCATTTTTTATTGCTAGTGGATGGTTTCCAAATGAAAAATTAGCAGGACTAGTTGATCCAATGTTAAAATATCTTTTACCAATATTAGTTGGATACACTGGTGGTAAAGTAGTAGCTGGAGTTCGTGGTGGAGTAATTGGTTCAATAGCAACAATGGGAGTTATTGTTGGAGCTGATATTCCAATGTTTATAGGTGCTATGATAATGGGTCCATTAAGTGGATATATTATTAAAAAGTTTGATAAAGCAGTTGAAGGTAAAGTACCAGCAGGGTTTGAAATGTTAGTTAATAACTTTTCAGTTGGAATAATAGGTATGATACTTGCAATAGTGGGATTCTATGCAGTAGGACCATTTGTTGTTATGATGACAGGGGTATTAAAAGGTGGAGTAGAATTTATAATAAGTAAAGGGTTATTACCTTTAGTATCAATATTTATAGAACCAGCAAAAGTTTTATTCTTGAATAATGCAATCAATCATGGAATTATAGGACCAATAGGAATCGAACAAGCTCAAAATATGGGTAAATCAATAATGTTCTTATTAGAGTCAAATCCAGGACCAGGACTTGGAGTGTTATTAGCATATTGGATGTGTAGTAAAGGTGCAATGAAAGAGTCAGCACCAGGAGCAGCAATAATTCATGCTTTAGGTGGGATTCACGAAATTTATTTCCCATATGTATTAATGAATCCATTATTACTTTTAGCACCAATAGCAGGTAGTGCGGCAGGAATATTAGTATTTTCAATATTTAAAGTAGGTTTAGTTGCAACACCATCACCAGGAAGTATATTTGCAATATTAGCTTTAGCACCAAAAGGTGAAATGTTAGGAGTACTTTTAGGAATTTTAGCAGCTACAGCAGTTTCATTCCTAGTAGCAGCACCTTTAGTAAAAAAAGTAGCAAATAATATGGAAGATGAAACTAAAGAAGAGAGCAACTTAGAAAGTAATGTTGATGTAATTAAAAGAGATGTTATAAATAAAATAGTATTTGCATGTGATGCTGGAATGGGATCAAGTGCAATGGGTGCTACAAAATTTAGAAATAGAATAAAGAAATTAGGATTAAATATAGAAGTTACAAATTCTTCAGTAGATACTATACCAAGTGATGCTGATTTAGTTGTAAGTCATGTTAAGTTAATTGAAAGAGCAAAGAAGAATTCAACACAAGCTGAACATGTATTTATAGAAAACTTCTTACAAGATAAAAAGTTAGATGAATTATTTAATAGTTTACAAGCAAGAACAAATGGAAATGTTAAAGTTGCAAAAGAAGTAGCAGCAACTAATGAAATTGTAGAAGCAAAAGAAACTTCAATATTAAATAAAAATAATATAGTTTTAGGTTTAGAAAGTGTTTCAAAGGAAGAGGCAATAAAGAGAGTAGGTGAAATACTTGCAAAAGAAGGCTATGTGAAAGAAGAATATATCCAAGCTATGCTTGAAAGAGAAGAAATAGTTTCAACATATATAGGGATGGGAGTTGCTATACCACATGGTGTTGGAGAAGCTAAAAAAGAAGTAAAGAAATCAGGAATAGCAGTACTTCAATATCCGAATGGAATTAAATTTGGTGATGAAGTAGCTTACTTAGTAGTGGGTATTGCAGGTGTTGGAGATGAACATTTAACTATATTATCTAATATAGCAATGTCATTAGAAGATGAAGGTTTAGTAGAAAAGTTAAGAAAGACATATGATGTAAACGATATATTAAAAGTATTTAATAAATAATTAATTGTATAAATTATTAAAGTAAATGGAGGGAAATAATATGAAAAGGGCGATTCAATTTGGAGCTGGAAACATAGGAAGAGGATTTATAGGAGCTTTATTATCTAAATCAGGATATCATGTAGTATTTGCAGATGTTAACGAAGAGATAATAAGCAAGATTAATGAAGATAAATGTTATACAATTCATATAATGGATGTTGAATGTAAAGATGAAAAAGTAGAAAACATTAGTGGTGTTATATCAACAAGTGATGAAATATTAGAAGAAATTAGAACATCAGATATAATTACAACTGCTGTAGGTCCTGTAGTATTGCCAAGAATAGCATCAACTATAGCTAATGGAATTAAGTTAAGAAAGATAACAGGTGTAACTAGTTATTTAAATATAGTAGCTTGTGAAAATGCAATAAAAGCAAGTTCACAATTAGAAGAAGAAGTTAAAAAATATTTAAATGAAGAAGAGATAGCGTATTTAAATGAATATGTAGGTTTCCCTAATTGCTCAGTGGATAGAATAGTACCACCAGTTAAAAGTGAAAATATATTAGATGTAGTTGTGGAAAATTTCTATGAATGGAATGTAGAAGAAAAAGCATTTAAAGGTGAAATTCCTAAAATATATGGAATGAATTTAGCTGATAATTTAATGGCATATATAGAAAGAAAATTATTTACATTAAATACTGGACATGCAATAACAGCTTATTTTGGATATTTAAAAGGTTATAATACTGTTGATGAAAGCATAAAAGATGAAGTTATCCACGATTTAGTTAAAAAGGCCATGATAGAAAGTGGACAAGGACTTATAGCTAAATATAATTTTGATAAAGAAGAGCATTTTAAATATATAGATAAGATAATTGGAAGATTTAAAAATCCATATTTAAAGGATGATGTAGCTAGAGTTGGAAGAGAGCCTTTAAGAAAATTAAATGAAAATGACAGATTAATTAAACCTCTAATGACAGCAAAGAGTTTTAATTTAGACATAGACAATCTATTATTAGGAGTTGGAGCTGCTCTTAATTATAATAATGAAGAAGATAGTCAAAGTGTAGAACTTCAAAGCCTAATTTCTGAAAAAGGTGTTAAAGAATCGTTAGCTCATGTAGCTAATTTAGCACAAGAACAAGAAATTTTGTCTAAGGTTGAAAAATATTATAATGAAGTGAAAAATATAATTAGTGCTTAATTTAATATAAATATTAAGAGTGATACCTCATAAATGATTTAAAAAATTTGTGAGGTATCATTTTTTTAGATATATTTACTTATTCAAGATATAGATACAATTATTAAGCATATGAAAAATATCATCATTATAGACAACCTTGTTTACATAAATGATTCTCTGTAGGTTATTCAAAGTTGGTAAGTGGTGCTACTGTATTAATTTAAATAGACTAGTTAAGCGTGAGAAAAGAGCAATAAGTATCATTATTGTATTATGACTCTTTTTTGAAAGTTTGGTATTTTAGAAAAATAACCACAAATAATCCATCAACTATGTTACAATTACATTTTGATGTAACTCTTATAATAGATAAAGAAATAGAGGAAGCATTAGAAAACTTATAATTGTTAACTAAAGGAGTTTTACTAATGATAATTAAAAATTGTAAAATTATATATAAAGATAAAATTGAAGAAGGATCAATATTAATTAAAGATGGTAAAATAGAAAAAATAAATACAGAAGATTTTAAAGGAGAGGTTTTAGATGCTAAAGGTTTATATCTTTCTCCAGGATTTATAGATGTACATATACATGGTGCTGGTGGATATGATACTATGGATGGTACAGTAGAAGCTCTCAATACTATAGCAAAGGTAATAGTGGAGCATGGAACTACATCTTTTTTACCAACAACAATGACTGTATCAATTGAAGATATTAATAAAGCCATGAAGGTCATTAAGAAGCTAAAAGAAGAAGGAACAGAGGGAGCAAATGTTTTAGGTGCACATTTAGAAGGACCATTTATCAGTCCCAAAGCCATTGGTGCTCAAAATCCTAATTTTCTTTTAAAGCCATCCATAGAATCATATGAAAAAGTAGTTGATGGATGTAGTGATGCTGTTGTATCACTTACCTTGGCACCGGAAGTTGAAGGAGCTAAGGAACTTATAGAGTATACTACATCTAAAGGTATAGTTTGCTCCTTAGGACACACAAAAGCTACTTATGAGGAAGTAATAGAAGGAATCAACTGGGGAATTAGCCATTCAACGCATTTATATAATGCAATGACAGGTTTTAACCATAGAGAGCCAGGATGCGTAGGAGCAATATTTGATACTGATATTACAACAGAAACAATAGCTGATGGAATTCATATTTCATATCCAGCATTAAAGATAGCTTATAAAGTTAAAAGCACTGATAAAGTAATGTTAGTAAGCGACTCAATGATGGCTTGCTGCATGAGAGATGGTTGTTATTCTTTAGGTGGTCAAGATGTTGAAGTGATAAATGGTGCTGCTAGACTAAAAAATGGAGCCTTAGCTGGTTCAGTATTAACCATTGATAAAGCTGTTGCTAATGTATATAAAAATTGCGGAATACCTTTATATGAAGCAGTAAAGATGGCTACATATAATCCAGCAAAACACTGTAATGTTCATAGTTATAAAGGTTCTATAAAAGAAGGTTATGATGCAGATTTATTGTTATTTGATGAAAATATAACAATAAAGAAGGTATTTGTCAAAGGGAAAGAAGTTTATACTGAAAGATAATTTTTATCTTATCAAAAGAAAAAAGGGGAAATATTATTATCATGAAATATTTGCAAAAGCTAGGTAAATCATTAATGCTTCCAGTAGCATGTTTACCAGTTGCCAGTATACTTATGGGAATAGGATATTGGATAGATCCAGCAGGGTGGGGAGCTAATAATTTAATAGCTGCTTTTATGATTAAGGCAGGTAGTGCTCTAATAGACAATATGGGAATTCTTTTTGCTATAGGTGTAGGTATTGGGATGTCAGATGATAATGATGGGACAGCAGGTCTTGCAGGTCTTGTTTCATGGTTGATGATGACTACTTTATTATCAACTACTGCTGTTGCCATGTTTAAAGGTGTAGATGTATCTGAAGTACCAGCCAGCCTTTGGTAAGATACAGACTCAGTTTACAGGTATTTTAGCAGGGATTATTGGAGCTACTTGTTATAATAAATTTAAATCTGTTAAGTTACCAGCAGGAGCTTTAGCAATGTATCATTGTGCAAATAAGAATAAGAAAAAAGTAGTATATGGATTATTACTTGCAGGATCAATTTCGGCATTCTTTACAGGTGTTACTGAGCCGTTAGAATTTGCCTTTATGTTCTTAGCACCAGGACTATATTTTATACATGCAGTATTAAGTGGAATTTCTGCTGTAATATGTACAGTACTTCCTGTAAGAGTAGGATTTGTAGACTGGGTATTAAGTTTTAAGGCACCAATGGCTGAAATTATCTTAGAAGGTTTAGGTGGAAAAGAAAATATTATTTCTATTGATAATTGTGTTACAAGATTGCGTTTAGAAATTAAAGATAAATATAAAATAAACGAAAAGCTTGTTAAATCCTCTGGGGCTTCAGGTATAATAAAACCAGGTAAAAAGAGCATTCAAATTATCATTGGAACAAAAGTGCAATTTGTATGTGATGAATTAAAAATATTATATTCAATGTAAGATAAAAAAGGGGCTGTCTAATAAATTATTTTTAAATGATTTATGAGACAGCCCCTTTTTATATATGAAAAACTAGAATATTAAGCTTTATTTTATATTATGGAATATTTACATTTATCTGTGGTACAATTATTTAGAAAGTTATGGAAAAAATATTAGCTATTTTAGCTGGTTAAAGATGGGAGGTTAACATATGTCAGAAATAACTAAAAGGGCTTTTGCAAGTTCGTTGAAAAAGATGTTAGCAAAAAAACCATTGGAGAAGATAAGGATTATAGATATTACAGAATATTGTGGGGTAAACCGTCAGACTTTTTATTATCATTTTAAAGATATATATGATTTACTGGAATGGGTATACACTAATGAAGCCACTAAAGCTTTAGGCGAAAAAAAGACATACGAAACATGGCAACAAGGATTTAAGCAAATATTTCAATATATTGTGAATAATAAAGAATTTGTCTTAACTACTTTTAATTCTGTCAGCAGAGAATATTTAGAGAGATATTTATATAATGAAGTATATTTATTATTAATTGGTGTAGTAGAGGAAAAGGCAAAAGGCATTCCTGTTAGAGAAAAGGATAAATCCTTTATTGCTGATTTTTATAAGTATGCTTTTGTTGGAATTGTTTTAGACTGGATTAAGAGTGGTATGAAAGAAGAGTCAGATAAAATTATTGAAAGGCTTAATAAACTTATATATGGTAATATGGAAGAAGCGTTGGAAAGGTATAGAACAGACAAGACATATTCATATAAGAAATAAGATTAAAATAGACAAGTGCTAGCATTTGTCTATTTTTTTTACACTTTTATGAATGTGGATAAATATTAGACAGAGGAAAGATATTGTCTATATTAAAGAATATTAATAATCAGTAATATGAATTTATAAAGAAAATAAATTATTGAGATAAATAGTGGGAGGCAATTATATGTATTATAGCAATGGAAATTATGAAGCATTTGCTAGACCAGAAAAACCAGCAGATGTAGAGAGAAAATCAGCATATTTAGTTGGCGCAGGGTTAGCTTCACTAGCTGCTGCATGTTTTTTAGTTAGAGATGGCCAAATGAAAGGTGAGCATATTCATATTTTAGAAGATGGAAATCTTCCAGGTGGTGCTTGTGATGGTATTAAAGATAATGAAAGAGGATTTATAATTCGTGGTGGACGTGAAATGGAAAATCATTTTGAGTGTTTATGGGATTTATTTAGATCAATACCTTCTTTAGAAATAGAAGGGGCCTCAGTGCTTGATGAATATTATTGGCTAAATAAGAAGGATCCAAATTATTCATTAATGAGAGCTACTGTCAAGAGAGGTGAAGATGCTCACACTGATGGCAAGTTTGGATTAAGTGATAAAGCTGCATTGGAGATAGTTCATTTATTCTTTACTAAAGATGAGGATTTATATGATGTAAAGATAAAAGATGTTTTTAGTAGTGACTTTTTTCAGTCAAATTTCTGGTTATATTGGAGGACTATGTTTGCCTTTGAGGATTGGCATAGTGCGTTAGAAATGAAGTTATATATACAAAGATTTATCCATCATATTGGTGGATTACCAGATTTTAAAGCTTTAAAATTCACTAAATATAATCAATATGAATCATTGATTTTACCAATGATAAAATATTTAGAAGCTCATGAGGTAAACTTTCAATATAACACTACTGTTACAAATGTGCTATTTAAAAAAGAAGGTAGTAAAAAAGTAGCTAGTAAAATAATATGTACTCATAATGGGAAAGAGGAAAGCATTGATTTAGTTGAAGATGATCTTGTTTTTGTTACTAATGGAAGTTGTGTAGAAAATTCTACTTATGGTGATAATGATCATGCAGCAGTTTTGAATAATAAGGAAGGTGCATGTTGGAGATTATGGAGAAACATTGCAGCACAGGATAAGTCTTTTGGAAATCCTGATAAATTCTGTACTAATATAGAAGAGACAAATTGGGAATCGGCGACGATAACAACTTTAGATGAGAAGATTCCGCCATATATCGAAAAAATATGCAAGCGTAATCCATTTAGTGGTAAGGTTGTTACCGGAGGTATAATAACTGTTAAGGATTCATCTTGGTTAATGAGTTATACATTAAATAGACAACCTCATTTCAAGGAGCAAAAAGATAATCAATTAGTTGTATGGGTATATGGATTATTTACAGATGTGCCAGGAGACTTTATCAAGAAGCCAATGAAGAACTGTACTGGTTATGAAATTACTCAGGAATGGCTATATCATTTAGGTGTACCAGAAGATCAAATTGCAGAAATGGCTAAGCAGTCAGCAAATTGTGTTCCATGCATGATGCCATATGTTACTGCTTTTTTTATGCCAAGAACTGCAGGAGACAGACCTAAGGTTGTACCAGAAGGTTGTGTAAACTTTGCCTTCTTAGGACAGTTTGCTGATACAGTAAGAGATACAGTATTCACTACAGAGTATTCTGTAAGGACAGCAATGGAAGCTGTTTATACATTACTTAATGTGGATCGTGGAGTTCCAGAAGTATTTGGTTCTTGTTATGATATTAGAGTGCTTTTAGATTCAACTTCAAAGATGATGGATGGAAAGAAGCTAACAGATATAAAACTATCTCTATCAGAATCAATAGCACAAAAGACTATGATGAAGAAGGTTTCAGGAACGGTTATTGAAGAATTGTTAATGAAATATAAT
>NZ_FR886605.1:25862-55948 GCF_000436575.1 Clostridium sp. CAG:265 | reverse complement strand
TCTTTACTCAATTAAATTAGGTACAAGCAAAGTCGCATATTGTAATGAATTATGTTATAATTTAGTAAAAATATTGGAAAGAGGTGAAGTGTTAGTATTTATGATACTAACGTAAAAGCTATGTTAAAAGAAATATTAAAAAAAGATGAAATATCAGCTATGAAAGCAAGAGATAAGGCTAAGGTAAGCGTATTAAGACTTGTTAATGCTGAAATTAAAGCATATGAAGTTAATAATAGAGAAGATATTTCAGATGAAAATGTAATAAAGATAATAGAAAAAAGTATAAAACAAAATAAAGAAGCTTTAGAGTATGCAAAGCAAGCTAATAATGAAGAAAAAATAGCTGAAGGAAACTTTGCTATAGAAATTTTAACACCATATCTTCCAAAGCAATTAACTGATGAGGAAGTTAATGAAATGCTTAAAGAAATTATTGAAAATGGTAGTTATACAGTTGCAGATATTGGGAAAATAATGAAGGAAATAATGCCAAAGATTAGTGGAAGGTTTGATAGATCAAAAATTAATTCAATGGTAAAAGAATTATTATAATTTAGAAAACAATAATGGACTAAAGATTAAATCATTAGTCCATTATTTCTATAATTTCAATTGTATAGTTATCACCTGGAGCATTAACTTTCACTATATCTCCAGCTCTTTTTCCGCTCAATGCTCTTCCTAAATCAGACTCTATGCTGATAAGCATATTTTCAGGATCCATATCCATAGTTGTAACAAGCGTTATTATATCTTCAAAATCATCTTCAATAAACTTAATTTTAGCTTTACTATTAATTCCAAGAACAGATTTATCTAAGCTACTTTCATCTATTACAGTAGCAGTTGAAATCATGGTAAGTAGGTATTGTATCCTATTATCATTTTCTCTATATTCAGCACAAGCTGCTTTATACTCAGCATTTTCAGATCTATCTCCATGAGCAGCAGCAATCATTTTTTCTTTTGCTATTTCTGCTCTTTTCACCGTCATTCTATAATCTAATTCATCTTGTAATTTTTTTATATTTTCTATAGTTAATTGGTTATTCATTATTAAAAGCACCTCCCTAGAAGTATATTATATAATATTTTTATTTAAATGAAATACAAAAAATATATATTGGTAAATAATATTAAAGTATTTATATTTAAAAGTGAAACTTTGTTAAATTTAAGTAAATTGGATAGAATATTGATTGACATATGAAAATGTGTTATATATACTTTAGATGAATATGACACCTTGTCATAATATATATATATATAATTGGCAAAATGAGGATAAAGGTATGTTACAATTAAAAAATATTAAAAAGACATATAAGATTGGAGAAATTGAAACTCAGGCTCTTAAAGGTGTATCAGTTGCATTTAGAGAAAAAGAGTTTGTAGCTATATTAGGAACTAGTGGTTCAGGAAAGACAACTTGCTTAAATATTATTGGTGGATTAGATAATTATACTGATGGAGACTTAATACTAAATGGTAAATCTACTAAGGATTTTACAGAAAGGGATTGGAATAGCTATAGGAATAATTCCATTGGTTTTATATTTCAAAGCTATAATTTAATTGGACATTTAAGCATTGTTGAAAATGTTGAATTAGGTATGACTTTAAGTGGAGTAAGTGCTAAAGAAAAGCATGAAAAGGCATTAGAAGTTCTTAAAAAGGTAGGCTTATCAGATCATTTACATAAAAGACCTAATCAATTGTCTGGTGGGCAGATGCAGAGAGTTGCCATAGCAAGAGCTCTTGCCAATAATCCTGACATAATATTAGCTGATGAGCCAACAGGAGCTTTAGATACTGAAACATCAGTAGAAATTATGAACCTTATAAAAGAAGTGGCAAAAGATAAGTTAATTATCATGGTAACACATAATCCAGAGTTAGCTCACCAGTATGCTGATAGAATAGTTGAATTTAAAGATGGAAATATTATTTCTGATAGCAATCCATATGATGAGAAGAATGATGAAAATAGTGGATTCAAGCTTAAAAAAACAAGCATGAGCTTTGCAACTGCTTTAAAGCTTTCATTTACTAATATTAAAACAAAAAAGGGTAGGACAGCTCTTACTGCTTTTGCTTCTAGTATAGGAATAATCGGTATTGCTACCATAATGTCATTATCTTCAGGATTCCAAGAGCACATTAACAAATTCCAAAGTGATAGTTTTGCATCATTTCCTATTATGATAACGCAAGAAACTAATGAAATTGATATTGATAAGATTTCAGCAATGCAGAAGGAAATGCTAGGTATTACTGAAAATGAAAAAAGTTATAGTGATGCTAAAGAAGTTTATAGCTATAGTACTGATGAATATGTAATGACTCACAAAAATGTATTTACAGATGAATATATTGATTATATAGAAAATATTAATCCTGAATATGTTCAAAGTATAGGGTATACAAGAATAACTGGAGTAAATCTTTTAATGGAGCAACATGGTGAAGTGGTTCGGGTAAATACTAAAGATATTAATTTTGTATCATATCCAAAGGCTTTAACAGAAGAGGGGGAAGGGTATTTAGAAACAAATTATGATTTATTAATTGGAGAGTATCCACAAAATGCTAATGAGGTAGTATTAGTTATTGATGATAAAAATCAAGTACAAGACACTATTTTAAGGGCATTAGGATATGATCAGAAAACTATTTCTTTTGATGATTTATTAGGGTTAAGACTTAAAGCTATTTTAAATAATGACTATTACAGTGCAACAGATATGGGTATTTATACAATGAATACTAATTATGAAGAAATGTATAGCTCAAATAATGCAATTGATTTAAAAGTTGTTGGAATAATTAGAGGGAAAAAGGATGCAGGACTTGCAATGCTTATGCCAGGACTTGCATATTCAGATGAACTTTCAGAGATAATAATTGCAGATTCTATGAATTCAGATATTGTAAAATCACAGAAAGAAGCAGATTTTAATGTTTTAACTTTTGAAAAGGTTGATGAAACTACTAAGGAGCAGCTTATAGCATATTTAGGGGGAAATTCAACTCCATATATGATAAGTATATTCCCAACTTCATTTGATAATAAAGACTTTGTTGTGAAATATTTAGATGAGTATAATGAAGGAAAAGATGTTGAAGATCAAATTGTATATACTGATTTAGCAGATACTATAATGAGTATGACCAATGGAATAATGACAGGCATAACTTTGGTTTTAATTGCTTTTGCAGGAATATCATTAGTTGTTTCATTAATAATGATTGGAATAATTACTTATACATCAGTTTTAGAAAGAACGAAAGAAATTGGTATATTAAAAGCCTTAGGTGCTAGTAAAAAGGATATAACAAGAGTATTTGATGCTGAAACATGTATATTAGGTGTATTTTCAGGAGTATTAGGGATAGCTATAGCATACGGTCTAACATTCCCTATAAACTCAGTTATTTACAAAATGACAGATCTTAAAAATGTAGCTCAGCTTCCAGTAGTTTATGCTGTAATGCTTGTAATTATAAGTACAATTCTTACTATGCTTGGAGGACATATTCCAGCCAAGATGGCATCAAAGAAAGATGCAGTTGAAGCTCTTAGAAGTGAATAGTTTAAAATAAATAATAGCGGCTTTCTTTTGAGAGCCGCATTAATATTTATAAATATAAAATAATAAATGATATAATATATATTATTTTTATAGATGGGAGCTATTATATGCCGACTAATACTTTTTTTAATTTACCAATAGAAAAGAAAGAAAGGATTATAAATGCAGCTAAAAGTGAATTTGTAGAATATTCTTTTAATGATGCATCTATTAATAGAATTATAAAGAATGCTGAGATTTCAAGAGGATCATTTTATATGTATTTCGAAAATAAAGAAGACTTATTTTTATATATATTAGATGGATATAGAGAAGAAGCTTTAGCTGAAATAGTTAGTAGTCTTAATGGTGAGAAGTGTGATATATTTCAAATGGGAATTTATATTTATGATTATGCTACCAGTGAATATCTTAGTAAAGAAATGTATGAATTTATTATAAAGACATTACATAAGGTGGATATGAATTTGATCAATTATTTTTTTAGACTTGATTGTAGAGAAATTAAACTTAACGTTGCTAAAAAGTATACAGATTTATCTAAGATAGTTTTTACTGATGATGAAGAACTTTTAAATATATTAGAAGTAGTAGAAAATACAATGATTACGGAATTGATAGCTGTACTTTTAGGAAAACACAATTGTTCTATAGGAAAAGCAAAGCTTATTGGCAAATTCAATATTATAAAAAATGGAGTATTAAAATAGAGAATGATAAGCTAATGGATATGAATACCATGAAGTAAGAGTTCATCAAATGTTTATGAATATAAAAATAAGACTATAAAAAAGATAGGTTATATTATACAATATAAATGTACATATATAAGAGAAAAAATGAGGAAAAATATAAATAATAAATTAATTAAAGGGGATAAGAATATGAAAAGATATAATAGAATATTTACAATAGTTATAGATTCTTTAGGAATAGGAGCTATGGATGATTCGAAGGAATATGGCGATATAAATGTAGATACACTTGGACATATAGCAGAATCAGTAGATTCTTTAAATATTGCTAATCTTCAAAGAATGGGGATAGCAAACCTACATAAAATAAAACATGTAGCAAGTATAGAAAATCCACTTGGATATCAAATGAAATTAAAAGAAGCAAGTGTTGGTAAAGATACAATGACAGGTCATTGGGAAATGATGGGTCTTCATATAACTAAACCATTTAAAACTTTTACAGATACAGGATTTCCAAAGAATCTACTAGATGAATTAGAAGTAAAAACAGGACATAAGATTGTTGGAAATAAAAGTGCTAGCGGGACAGAAATATTAGATGAATTAGGAGAGCACCAAATGAAAACAGGAGACATGATTGTTTATACTTCTGCAGATTCAGTTCTTCAAATTTGTGGTCACGAAGAAACTTTTGGATTAGATGAATTATACAGATGTTGTGAAATAGCAAGAGAAATAACTTTAAAGGATGAATGGAAAGTTGGTAGAGTTATAGCAAGACCATACGTAGGCGAGAAAAAAGGTGAATTTAAGAGAACGAGCAATAGACATGATTATGCTTTAAAGCCATATGGTGAAACAGTTTTAAATGTTTTAAAAGATAATAATTATGATGTTATATCAGTAGGAAAAATAAGTGATATCTTTGATGGAGAAGGAATCACTGAAAGCCACAAATCAAAGAGTTCAGTTCATGGTATGGAGCAAACTTTGGAATTGATGGATAGGGATTTTAAAGGATTATGTTTTGTTAATTTAGTTGATTTTGATGCTTTATGGGGACATAGAAGAAATCCTAAAGGATATGCAGAAGAGTTAGAAAGATTTGATGTAAACTTAGGAAAAGTACTAGATAAGTTAAAAGAAGATGATTTATTAATAATTACAGCAGATCATGGTAATGACCCAACTTATAGTGGAAGTGATCATACAAGAGAATATGTTCCGTTTTTAGCATACTCTCCATCAATGAAAAATCATGGCCAATTAGGAACTGGTAAAAGTTTTGCAGATATCGGTGCAACAATAGCTGATAATTTTGAGGTGCAAATGCCAAAGGGTACAATTGGAAAATCTATTTTAAATAGTTTAAAATAAGGTTGAAAATTAGAAGCCTTATTTTATTGAAAATCTCTTTGTAAAATTTAAAAAAAATATTGTAATTTGTATAAATAAGTGTTAGTATGAGTATAAGCAGTGTATACTGCTATTTAAATAAAGTTTCTTTAATGTAATGGTTTCTCGTAGTTTAAGAGATTATTATCACATTAGAATCTTTAAAATTAGGAGGAATTATTATGACAGATAAGACATTAACTTGCAAAGATTGTGGTGCTGAATTCGTATTCACAGTTGGAGAACAAGAATTCTACAAAGAAAAAGGATTCGATAACGAACCAAAGAGATGTTTAGCTTGTAGAAGAGCTAAGAAAGCACAACAAAGCGATAGATAATTATTGAAATTGTTGATAGAGCTGTAGTTTATGCTACAGCTTTTTTTAAATTATAAATAAGTATGGAGTTTTATTTTTTAGAATAATAAAGAAAAAAGTTAGGAAATATAAATATGAGAAAAATAAAAAGGAGGTAAGAAAATATAATATGATTACATTTAAGGGAACACCAGTTACTTTGGAAGATAAATATATAAATGTTGGTGATTTTGCTCCAGATTTTCATTTAACCAACAAAGAATTAAAGGAAATAACCTTAAAGGATACCAGTGGAAAAAGAATATTTGTAATAGTTCCATCAGTTGATACACCAGTATGTGATAGGGAAGTAAGAAGATTTAATGAAGAAGCAGCAAAACTAAATAATGTAAGTATATATGTGGTATCAATGGATTTACCTTTTGCTCAAAGTAGATGGTGTGGTAGTGCAGGAATAGATAAGGTTACTATTTTATCAGATTATAAAAATAGAGATTTTGGTAAGAATTATGGTGTTTATATTAAAGAACTAGGACTTTTAACTAGGGCAATTATTATTGTAGATGAAAATAATAAAGTTTCGTATGTTGAGTACTGTAATGAAGTTTCTAGTGAACCAGATTATGAAGCAGCTTTAAATGCTGTAAAATAAGGAGTGGATTTTATGACTTTTAAAGAAAAAGTTAATGAAATGAAAATTCATCATGAAGAACATAAAGAAGAAAGACATGAAAGACATGAAGAAAAGAAATTTGCTCATGAAATAAAACATCAAATGAAGGAAGAAGAAAGGCTTAAAAAACATGAAGAAAAGATTCATGAAAAAGAAGCTAAAAAATTAGCAAAAGATATTGAACATGATATAAAAAAGGAAGAAAAGTTTGCTAAAAAAGAAAATAAAATATTTGATTAATCTACCTAAATATAAGAAAGCTATATCATATTGATATAGCTTTCTTATATTTAGGTAGATTATAATATTATGGTGATATAAGTGAATAGCACATAAATAAAAGCGTGAAGAGAATTTTAGAGTTAAAGAAAAAATATAATATGATGGAGTGATTTTATGGGAAAAGAAGCAGTGATATTTGATATGGATGGAGTAATTTTTGATACGGAAAAAGTGTATTTAGATATTTGGCAAAGAGTTTTTGAAAAGTATGGATATAAAATGACTAAAGAATTATATATTACTGTAATGGGGACAGGAAGAGAAAATGTAATAAAGATATTTTTGGATAATTTTGGTGATGGACTTCCCATTGAAAAGATGTATGAAGAAAAGGATAAGCAGCTATTTTTTATCATAGAAAATGAGGGTATTCCCTTAAAAGAAGGTGTAAAAGAATTATTTTCAATGCTTAAAGAAAGAAACTATAAAATAGCTTTAGGGACATCCGCAAAAAGGGAGAGAGTGGAAAAACAGATAAAAGATAAATGGCTTAAAGAAAGCTTTGATGCAATAGTATGTGGTGATGATGTGGAAAAAGGAAAACCAAATCCAGATATATTTTTAAAAGCAGCAAAAGAAATTAATGTTAAACCTGAAGATTGTTTTGTTGTAGAAGATTCACCAGCAGGGATAAAAGCAGCTTTTTCTGGAGGAATGAAAGGAATTCATGTAGAGGATTTAAAGGTGGCTGATGAAGAAATATTAAAATATTGTAAAAAAAGCTTTAAGAATTTAAAAGAAATAAAGGAGTATTTAAGTTGTGAGTAAATTTAACAATATTAATAAAATATTATATTAAATTAAAAAATGTATTATAGAAAAAATAGGATATTAATATATGTGACACTAACAGATAATATTAGTTATGCAATAAAATTATATAAATAAGGCGTTGTTAAGCCTAATGCACTTATTTGGGAGATAAAATGATAATTCTTTAAATTAAGGTTAAAAAGGGATATTTAGAAATTCAAAGCATGGATAATAATCAAAAAGAGTAATTATTAAAAATTTTTAATAATTCTATAATATTAAATTCATTCTTTAATAACTATTTTTTTATAAGATGTATATATAAATAATAATAGTAAAGGAAGAAATGAAATGAACGAAAAAATAAATCTTATAGTAAAGACAATTAAAGAGAAAAAAAGAAAAATAATAAAAACTATGATTAAGCTAATGATAGTATTAGGAGTAATTGGAGTTATAATAGCAGGTATATTTTATGGGTATGTAAAATCTAATATAAATTATAGTAGAAGTGAAGCAGAGAAAATTGCTTTAGCAAGTATAAATGGACAAATAGTAGGGTATAGAATTGATTTGGAAGATGGTATTTTAGAATATGAATTTAAAATAAAAGATGGTAATAATAGATTATATGAAGTAAAAGTAAATTCTAAATATGGTGCAATAACTGATATAGATTACAATGGTTAATATACAGAAATTTTTGAAAGAAGTGATTTTGTGAAAAAAATTCTAATAATAGAAGATGAATCTAATATATCAGATTTTGTAAAGATGGAACTGGAATATGAAGGCTATGAGGCAGAGATAAGTGAAGATGGCAAAGAAGGATTAATAAAAGCGTTAAGAGAAGATTATGATTTGATAGTGCTTGATTTAATGCTACCAGGTATTAGTGGTTTAGAAGTCTGTAGAAGATTAAAGAAAGAAAAAGATATTCCAGTTATAATGCTAAGTGCAAAAGATAGCGTAATGGATAAGGTAGCAGGACTACAAATTGGAGCAGATGACTATATAGCTAAGCCTTTTGCTATAGAAGAGCTTATTGCAAGGATTCAAGTTATATTTAGAAGAGCGGAAAAAGTAAAATCAAATATTATAAAGTTTAAAGATTTAAGTATTCAATTAGAATCAAGAACAGTTATGAAAAATGAAGAAAAAATTAATTTAACCAATAAAGAATATGAACTTTTAATATTGCTTTTAAACAATAAAGGAAAGGTTGTTACGAGAGATAACATATTAAATGAAGTATGGGGTTATGATTATGATGCAGGAACTAATGTAGTGGATGTTTATGTAAGTTATTTAAGAAATAAATTAGATGAAAAAAATAAAGAGGCATATATAGAAACTGTGAGAGCTGTTGGCTATATTATTAGTGAAAAGTAATGAAAAAACGAAAAAGATTACCGATATTTTTAGAATTTAGTATTATTTCTTCAATAATAATAGTATCAATAATTTGTGTTTATTCAGTGGTACAACTAATAAGCATGAATATGCTCACTATTGAATATGAAGAGGAGCAAATTGAAAAGAGATACGAAGAGTTAAGTTATATACTATCTAATATTGAATTAAAAGATAATACTTTAAATGATATTATAAAAGATGATGATGAAATTATAAGAATATATCAGGATAATTATATAAAATATAAAAGTAAAAATGATATTTGGGATAAGATACCGTTAAGTACTAATGAGGAGCTAAAAGTTAATTTTAGATATATAGATTGGGATTTATATGTTGTATTAGATGGAAAGATAGAAATTGATAATAAAGATTATAGAATTCAAATTGTACATGGAGATACGATTTTTGATGAAATAATGGAAAATTATTTTCAAACATTATTAATATCATTATTTATTGGAATTATATTAAGTATAATTGGAGCTATTTATTTATCAAAAAGATTTGTTGGTAGATTAAAAAATTTATCTAATACAATAAATGAAGTAAAGGAAAATGGCATAAAATATAGAGTAGAAATATCAAATACTAATGATGAATTTGATAAAGTTAATATATTATTTAATGATATGTTAGATGAAGTAGAAGAAGCATTTAATGAGCAAAGCAGGTTTGTTTCTGATGCATCTCATGAATTAAGAACTCCTCTTACAGCTTTGCAAGGTCATCTTAGAATGATAAAAAGATGGGGAAAGAATGATAAAGAGCGTTTAGAAAAATCATTAGATATATGTATTAGTGAAACAGAAAGATTAACAAAAATTGTTGGAGATTTATTAACATTATCAAGATGTGATAATGAGATAATAAATCTAAGTGAAATTGAAAAAATTCAAGCTAAACAAATAATTTTACAAATTATAGAACACTATAAGATATTAAATAATACTACTAAATTTAAATTAATAATGGATGAAAATCTAATGTTAAAAATTAAGCAGGATCATTTAAAGCAAATATTAATTATCTTTATTGATAATGCTATTAAGTATAATGATAAAGATGAATGTGTTATTGATATAAATATATTTGAAAAGAATGAAAATATATTATTTAATATAAGAGATAATGGTAAAGGAATACCAAAAGATGAAATACCTTACATTTTAAATAGATTTTATAAGGTTGATAAATCAAGAAAAAACAATAATTCCTTTGGATTAGGACTTTCAATTGCAGATAAAATAATTTCTTTATATGGTGGAAGAATTAAAATATATAGCGAAGAAGGAATATATACAGAAATAGTTCTTAAAATAAAAAATGAGTTATAGTGAAATAAAACATATTTTACTATAACTCATTTTTTATAAAACAATAAGTGATTTATTATTAAAAAAGTATATATTTTTACAAAAAGTATTTAATTTATTAAATACATATGTTATTGTATAATTTGTAAAATATGGTTAAAGGGGGATTTGAAATGAAAAAAATAGGAATTGATATTGGAGGAACTTTTATTAAATATGCTTTAGTGGATGAATCGTATAAAATTATGGAGAAATGGAAAGTTGAAACTATTAAGTTTGAGACAAAAGATGAGCTTTATGATTATATATGCCATAACATGAGAGGGATTGAGGATATAGATGTAATAGGTATAAGTGCTCCAGGTGTTATAGATGAAGAAGCTAATGTTAGATCGTATGCAGCACCTAATTTAAGAATTATGTATGGAACTAATATAGTTCATGAAATACAAAATAGAACAAATAAAAAAGTTGCAGCAATAAATGATGCTAAAGCTGCAGGGTTATGTGAGTTTGAAATAGGAAATGCAAAAGATAGCAAATCATCGGCATTTTTAATATTAGGTACAGGAACAGGTGGATGTATTTGTAATGAAAATGGAGTGATATATGGAAAGGACTCTTTTGCTGGTGAATTTCATAAGCTTCCATTTATAAATTTTAGTAATGGAAAGATGGATAATATGGGTGATTATGCATCAATGACGGCTTTAATAAATATATATAATGACAAAGTTGATGAAAACGTTAAAGTGAGATATGGACATGAGGTATGTAATAAATATTTCGAAGGAGATAATACAGCAAAAGAAACTGTGGATCAGTGGATAAATTATATACTTGTACAGTTGATAACTATTACAGTTTTCTATAATCCAGAAGTTATTTGTATAGGTGGAGGAATATCTGAAGAAGAATGGTTTATTAATAGGATTAAAGAGAAGTATAGGGAAGAGTGTATTAGACATACCGAATGTGATGTTATTACAACTAAAATAGATAGATGTAAGTATAATAATGATGCAAATATACTTGGTGCAGTAATAAATGCAATTAAAAAATAGTTAGTATAAATAAATGAAAAGTTAAATCAAAAGAGTAGAAGAAGCTAACTTGAGGTGAAGATATGTTTAGATATGAAGTGATACAAAGTTTAAACAACTTAGAATTATCCCTATATGAATATATTATGAAAAACAGTAAAAAAGTAATATATATGAGAATACGGGAACTTGCAGAGGAAGCACATGTATCTACAACTACAATATTGAGATTTTGCAAGAAATTGAACTGTGAAGGATTTTCAGAATTTAAAGTCAAATTTAAAATGTATATTGAAGAAAATAATATTAAAAAGGTAAATGATGATACATCAGAAATAATAAATTTTCTGAAAAATATTGAAGGCAGTGATTTAGATAATAGATTAGATACATTATGTAATATGCTTAAAACGGCTAATAGTATTATATTTTTAGGAATAGGATCCTCAGGAATACTGTGTAAATATGCAGCTAGATATTTTTCTGCTATTGGAAAGTTTACCTTTCATATTGATGATCCATTTTTCCCTAAGAATTTTAAATGTTATGGTGAGTGTCTCATAATAGCTTTATCAGTATCAGGAGAAACATCAACTACTATAGAAAATATTGTTAGATTTAAAAAAGAAAACTGTACAATTGCCAGTATAACAAATACGGAAAATTGTACTATAGCTAAAATATCAGATTTAAATTTACCTTATTATGTGCAACAAGTTAAAGTTAATTATAGTGATATTACAACACAAATTCCTGTATTATATATGATAGAGAGGATTGGCAAAAAGCTATATAATGAATATGGTATAGAGTAAGAAAGCACATATAGACTCAATTTTTTGAGTGTATATGTGCCTTTTATTTATATATTTTTAGTGTTTTTTAAAAAACACCTTGTTTTATTTTTGTATGTATTTTTTAAAGGTGGAACATGTTTTTTTTGCTTTAGAAAATGATTACAAACCAGAAAATGTATTATATACTAAATTCATGAAGTGAAACAAGGAGAGATGATTTAATGATTTATGAAAAGTTAGAAAAATTTAGTGATGGATTCTTGTGGGGATCTGCCTCTGCAGCTTATCAAGTAGAAGGAGCATGGAACCAAGATGGAAAAGGAGAAAGTATCTGGGATGTATATACTAAGCTACCTGGAAAAACATATAAAGGTACTAACGGTGATGTAGCTGTTGATCACTATAATAGGTACAAAGAAGATGTAGCTTTAATGGCTGAGATGGGATTAAAGGCATATAGATTTTCAATAGCATGGACTAGAATATATCCTAAAGGTCGTGGAGAAGTAAATGAAGCTGGTTTAAAGTTTTATGAAGATTTAATAAACGAGCTTATAAAAAATAATATTAAACCAATCATAACACTATATCATTGGGATTTACCGCAATATTTACAAGACTTATATGGTGGTTGGGAATCAAGAGAAATAATAAATGATTTTAACAATTACTGTATAACGTTATTTAAGAGATTTGGTGATAAAGTTAAATATTGGGTAAGTTTAAATGAACAAAATGTATTTATAAATTTAGGATACATGACAGCATTACATCCACCAGGAGTTAAAGATTTAAAGAGAATGTTACAAGCTAATCATATTGCAAACTTAGCTAATGCAAAAGTTATTGAATCTTTTAGAGCTTATGTACCAAATGGAATGATTGGTCCAAGCTTTGCATTCTCACCAATATATGCAAATACATGTAATCCAGAGGATGTTATAGCAGCAGAAAATGCAGAAGAATTAAATAATAACTGGTGGCTTGATGTTTATTGTAAAGGTATATATCCAGCATTTGCAATGAAGTATTATGAAAAATTAGGAGTAGCACCAGTGATTGAAGATGGTGATTTAGAATTATTAGAAAGAGCAAAACCTGATTTCATTGGAATAAATTACTATCAAACAACAACAATTGAAAAAAATGGATTAGATGGTGTAGGTGCTGTAGAAGGAATGAATAACACTGGTAAAAAGGGAACAGCACAAGACAGTGGTATACCAGGAGTATTTAAAAATATTAAAAATCAATATTTAGAATATACAAATTGGGATTGGGCAATAGATCCTGAAGGATTAAGAATAGGATTAAGAAGATTAACAAGTAGATATGGGTTACCTATTTTAATTACTGAAAATGGTTTAGGTGAATTTGATAAATTAGAAGAAAATGAAGTTGTAAATGATGATTACAGAATAAAATATTTAAGCAATCATGTTAGAGCTTGTAAAGAAGCTATCACAGATGGTGTTGAATTGTTAGGATATTGTACATGGTCATTTACAGATTTATTAAGTTGGTTAAATGGATATCAAAAACGTTATGGTTTTATATATATAGATAGAGATGAAAAAGAAATCAAAGAATTAAAAAGAATTAAAAAGAAAAGTTTCTATTGGTATAAGAAAGTAATAGAAACTAATGGAGAAGAATTATAAAAATATTATAATAAAAAAATTTATGAGGTGATTAATTATGAAAAAAATATTATTAGTATGTTCAGCAGGAATGTCAACAAGTTTATTAGTTAATAAAATGAAGAGCGCAGCTCAAGATATGAATGTGGAAGTAGAAATTGAAGCATTACCAGTATCAGAATGTTCAACAAAAATTAATGAAGTTGATATAGTTCTTTTAGGACCACAAGTACGTTTCCAAAAACCAGTAGTGGAAAAATTAGCATGTGGAAGAATACCAGTAGACGTAATCGATATGAGATTATATGGAATAATGGATGGAAAATCAATATTAATAAGTACATTAGAAAAAATTAAATAGTAAAATAAAAAATTAATAAAGAATGAAAGAAGGGTATATTATGAGTTTTATGGAAAAATTTCAATCTCAAATTGAAAGATTTCTAGTGCCGTTAGCAAGTAAGTTGAATTCACAAAGACATATTTGTGCAGTAAGAGATGCATTTATATTAACATTCCCATTAACAATGGCTGGATCATTAATGGTATTAATTAATTCAGTATTTTTATCACCAGATGGATTTGTTTGTAAGATGTTAAGATTACAAAAGATATTTCCCAATATTGCAGAATATCAAGCTATATTTAGTCCAGTATTAAAAGGATCAACAGATATTCTTGCAATATTAGTAACATTCTTGATTGCAAGAAATTTAGCTAAACAGCTTAAATCTGATGATTTATTATCAGGATTAACAGCAGTATCTGTTTATTTTATAATATATCCTGATTATGTAAATGTAGAAGGCGCAAAGCATTTAGCAACTCAATTTTTTGGGCCACAAGGTCTATTTGTTGCAATAATAGTTGGTTTATTAGTTGGTGAACTAATGTCAGCTTTATCAAAATCTAATAAGTTAGAAATCAAAATGCCAGAGCAAGTACCACCAGCAGTAGCTAGAACCTTTAAGTTATTAGTACCTATAATAATAACAACAGTTTCATTCACTTTTGTAAACTTCTTTATTAAGAAAATTGCACCAGGTGGATTGAACGAAATAATTTACAATGTAATTCAACAACCATTAACTAAATTATCACAAAATGTAGGATCAGTTTTAATATTAACATTAATATCTCAAACACTTTGGGTTATGGGTATCCATGGACCAAATACTATTGCGGCTGTACGTGATACTATGTTCTCAGAAGTAACTAATGCTAACCTTTCATATGCTGCAGCAAATGGAACTGCATGGGGAGCACCTTATCCAGTAACATTCAATGCTTTATATGATGGATTTGGAGCATACGGTGGATCAGGAGCAACATTAGGTTTAATAATTGCTCTATTCTTATTTAGTAAAGCAAAAGAACATAAGAGTATTGCTAAACTTTCATTTGCACCAGGATTATTCAATATAAATGAAATGGTTATCTTTGGATTACCAATAGTATTAAACCCAATATACATGATACCATTTATTTTAACGCCATTAGTAGGTGAAATGATTGGTTATTTATCAATAGCTGTATTTAAAATCATACCACCAATTGCTTTCCAAGTACCTTGGACAACACCAGGACCATTAGCACCATTCTTAGGCACAGGTGGAAATATATTAGCATTAATAATGGGATTTGTTTCTCTTGCTGTTAGTGTATTGATGTATGCACCATTTGTAATTGCTGCTAGTAAAGCAGAAGTAAAAGCAGAAGAAGACAGAAGAAAACATGAGTTAAGTAATAGTAAAGATACTGTAACTATTTAAAAATTAAAGTAGGAGTTGTAAGTAATGGAAGGATTAGAATTAATAGCATTTGAGATAATTAGTAATGTTGGTATGGCTAAATCATTAGCTATTGAGGCATTAAGAGTAGTAAGAAGTGGTAACTATGCAGAAGGTGAAGAGAGATTATCTGAAGCAGCGAAATATCTTACGGAAGGGCATCATGCACATACTTCATTAATACAAAAGGAAGCAGCAGGAGAAAAGACAGAATTTTCATTAATGCTTATGCATGCAGAAGATCAAATGATGAGTGCAGAAGTTATTAAATCTTTAGCTGAAGAAATGATAGAAATGTATAAAGAGTTAAAAGGCTAAGAACTTTTAATCTAAAACTCTATAAAATAAATTGATAAATAATAATATTTATCAATTTATTTTATTCTTAATGTAAACATTTTCTATTAGAGGTATATTTTTAAAGGAGTGAATAATATGAAAATAAAATTATCAAAAATTATTACAGGTATTTTATTAGCAGGAACATTATTATCAACTCAAGTTTCAGCATTAACAACTAGTCATTTTGGAGATGGACTTAGTTATATGAACTCAAGAGATTGGAGCAAATCAGATGGATGGTCCAATGGAGGTATGTTTGATTGCACATGGAGAGGACAAAACGTTAATTTTTATAATGGAACTATGGAATTGGCAATAACTAGAGATTATCAAGGTGGTGTTTCACAATATGCTGGTGGGGAATATAGAAGTAATGATACTTATGGATATGGACTTTATCAAGTTAGAATGAAGCCAGCGAAAAATACAGGAGTAGTTTCTTCATTTTTCACTTATATAGGACCAACTGATAATAGCCCATGGGATGAAATAGATATAGAGTTTTTAGGTAAAGACACTACTAAGGTACAGTTTAATTATTATACAAATGGTGTAGGAAACCATGAATATCTTTATGATTTAGGTTTTGATGCATCACAAAGTTTTCATACTTATGCTTTTAATTGGCAGCCAAATTACATTGCATGGTTAGTTGATGGTAAGGAAGTTTATAGAGCATATGATAATATTCCATCACATCCAGGAAAAATAATGATGAATTTATGGCCAGGAAAAAATGTAGATTCATGGCTTGGCAGATTCAATGGTGCTACGCCAATTAAAGCGTACTATGATTGGGTATCTTATGATCCAATGTAATAAAAATTAAAGAATAATAACTATAATAGGAGGATAGAATGAAGAAAAAGATTTGTAATGTGTTAGTTGGCACTTTAGTAACAAGTATGATGAGTAATATGGTTAATGTTAGTAATGTATATGCTGATAGTAATATTGAGTTTATGAAAGAAACTAGTGAAGACTGGAAACTAGTGTGGGAAGATAATTTTGATGGTGATTCATTAAATATGGAAGACTGGAATTATGAAACACATGAACCAGGATGGGTAAACAATGAATTACAAGAGTATACTGACTCTACAGATAATATTTATGTAAAAGATGGAGAGCTAGTTCTTAAAGCCATCAAAGATGAAACTGAAGATGGTGTTAAATATACTTCAGGGAAAGTAACAACTCAAAATAAACGAGATTATAAATATGGTCGTTTTGAAGCTAGATTAAAAGTTCCAGAAGGACAAGGGTTATGGCCAGCCTTTTGGATGATGCCAACAGATGAGAATCTTTATGGTTCTTGGCCAAGATGTGGTGAAATAGATATTATGGAGGTATTAGGACATGAGCCAGAAAAAGCTTATGGAACAATACATTATGGTAATCCACATAGAGAGCAGCAAGGGACTTATATTTTAGATGGAACTACATTTGCTGATGATTATCATGTATTTTCAGTGGAGTGGGAACCAAGTGAAATGCGTTTCTATATAGATGGAAACTTATATCATACAGTGAATGATTGGTATACTAAGCAAGAAGGTGATGATGAGAAAACATATCCAGCACCTTTTGATCAACCATTTTATCTTCAATTTAATTTAGCAGTTGGTGGAAATTGGCCAGGTAATCCAGATGAAACTACTGATTTTGAAAATGCTGAACTTAAGGTTGATTATGTTAAGGTTTATCAATTAGATAACTATGATGAAAATGTTACTAAGCCAGAAAAAGAGCCAGTTGACTTAAGAGATCCAGATGCTACTGGAAACTATATTAATAATGGAGATTTCTCTGTAAATGAAGATTTAACTGATAATGAAGGTTGGATTAAACTTACAACTCTTGGTGGAAGAGGAGAAAGCATAATTGAAAATAATAAAATTATTCTTACTACTGAAGAAGTAGGAAAGGAAAATTACTCATTACAATTAGTTCAACCTCAATTACCTTTAAAGCAATATGGTGAATATAGACTTACTTTTGATGCAAGAGCAGATGAAGATAGAACAATGATAGTAAATGTTACTTCACCAGATAGAGGATATGTGAGACAATTTGAAGATACAGTAGTTAATCTTACAAATGAATTACAAAGCTATTCTTATGATTTTATTATGAAAGACATTGATGAGGCTAATGGTAGAGTAGAATTTAGCTATGGTAATCAAGGATCATTAGCTACTATTGAAATAAGTAATGTTAGATTAGAAAAAATAGGTCAACATGAAGCAGAAGATAACAATAAAAAAACAGTTCTTCCGGATGGAAACTATGTATATAATGGTACATTTGATGTAGGACAAGACCGTATGAAATATTGGGATATAGAATCTACAATAGATAATGTTTCTATTGGTGTACCAAATATCAATAATTCAAGAGAGCTAAAAGTAGATGTTAAAGAAAATCCAGCATCATTAAGTGATGTAATAGTTAAGCAAACAGACCTTGCTATAGCAAAAAATAAAGAATATACTCTTTCATTTGATGCTTATGGCGAAGAAGATAAAACTATTAAGGCGCAAATTAATGGTGAAAGCTTTGAAGCAAATATTACTACAGAAAAGACTAACTTCAAATATAAATTTAAAACAGGAGAAGTTTTAAATAATTCAAATTTAGAATTATTATTAGGTGCTTATGGAGTAACTTATATTGATAATGTTAGAATTAAAGAAACAGGTTTAATCACAAATGGAGATTTCGGCAATGGATTTGCTAAGTGGGAGTTATTTGCAGATAGCAGTGTATCATCTAAAGTATCATCTTCAATAGATAACTCTACAGGTGATCCTTCAGCAAGAATAGATATTCAAGATACTGGTGATGCTGATTGGAAAATACAACTTAAGCAAAGTAATGTAAAACTAGAAAAAGGAAAGAAGTATGTATTATCTCTTGATGCAAAAAGTACAATTGATAGATCAATAATGTTTACTATTCAAAGAGATGGAAGCAGTGATAACGACTGGAGACCATATTCTCCTAATGAAATAGTTGAGTTAAAAGGTGAATACAATAAATATCAAGTAATTTTTGAAATGACAGAAGAAAGTGATGAAAATTCAATTTTCAGTATAGCTATGGGAGCTGTTAATGGAACACAAATTACTGATGAACATTCAATAAATATAGATAATGTAAAATTAGAAGAATATATTCCACTAGTTACTGAAAATTTATTTAATACTATTAAAAATGCAAAAGTAATAGTATATAGTGATGAATTTGATGAAATAGTTGAAGAAGATAGAGAAAAGCTAATTGCTGCATTAAATGAAGCAGAAGAAGTGTATGAGAATGCAGTTTCAGAAAATCCAACAGTAACACAAGAAATAATTGACAATGCAGAGCAAAATTTAAAAAATATTATGGATAATTTAAGAAAAGAAGAACAAAAAGAACCTGGTCAAGATGACAATAATCAAGATGAAAACAATAAGCCAGGAAATAATAAACCTGGAGATAACAAACCAGGAAATAACAAACCTGGAGCAGACAATAAAAATGAAGGCATTAATAAGAATAATAAATCTTTAGTTAATACTGGAAGTGAAGCTCATGTAATAATATTAGCTTCAGCTCTAGTAATGGTTGCAGTTGGAGTTAAAATTATAAAAAGGAAAAAGAGCATAAATTAATTTAAAACCTATAGTTGAATTTATTTTCAACTATAGGTTTATTTTTATAAGTATAGTTTTTTTAGTAAACAACATTTATATATTTAGTGCAGTCTACTTGAACATTTGTATGCTTTCTAAAGTAATTAATTATTACTTCAGGCATTTCGCATTGTATTTCTTTTATCATAGCACATTCCGTTAAGAATTCATAGCCACCAGCACCTGTAGCCCTATAATTATTCATTACAAGTGATAATGATGTATTATCAGATAGCTCTTGGCCTTTAAATTTTATAGAAGTTACTCTTGAACCTACAGGTTTTCTTAAATCAAAAGTATATTCAATATTATTAAAATAATCATAATTATAATGTTGCACTTTAGGCTTTAGAAACCTATTTGAGATTGAAATAGTTTCATTATCTATATGGAAGTAGCTAGCACATCTTTCTAAAGCTAATTTTAAGTATTTTCTATTTACTTCTAAAACTGCAAGGGTGTTTGGAAATTTATAAGTAGACATTATATCTCTTACAGTAACATTTTTATTAAAGCCTTTTATTTCGTTAGAAAAAGAAGTACAAGAAATATCAGCTCCGCTTTCAGCAATTTGAATTTGATTAATAAAATTAGCTAGTTCTGAACCATTTAGAGCCATTTCTAAGTGTGATGAAGGCATTAATTCTTTGTTTAGGAAGCCAACTGGTGTATCAAGCCATTCTTGAATTTTTTCTTCCAATGGAAGATATTTTTCATACATTTCTTTTTGTGGATTTATAGATACATCTTTTAAAGATGATTCAATAGTTTTTATTCCATCATTTTGTAATGTAAGATCTAATTCTAGATACTTAGTTCCATTAAAAGGCGTTTGAGCTATATGAGTGCCATGAAGTGTCTGCCCAGCGATAGACATATGTTGATGGCCTGTTAGGAGAATATCAAAAGAAAAATCTTCACATAATTTATAGGCTATATTTTCTGATGTTTTAGTAAGCTGTTTATGTGTTTCTAAGTCATACTCAAAGCCACCATGATAAATACCAATAAGTACGTCACAAGAAGATTTTACTTCATCAAAATAATATGAAACAGCTTTATATGTAGTACTAATTGTTAGATTTTCAATATTTTCAGCACGTTCCCATCTATTTATAAAATCTGTTGTAATACCGATTATACCAACTCTTAAACCATTACCTAATGTTTTAATATCGTATGGTAATATAGGAAGCTGTCCAGTTTTATCCACTATGTTTGCACATAAGCATTTAGCTTTTAATGTATGGAGATATTTATTTAAATAAGTAAGACCATAATTAAAATCATGGTTTCCTAAAGTTATATAATCATAGCCAGCAGCATTCATTATGTCTGCTATTGGATGAGTAGTGAAATCATTATTACTTAAATAGTTTGTAAAAGGAGAACCTTGAATAGTATCACCACAATCAATTATTAGAGTATTATCATCCTTTTTAAAATTTGACATTATGTTTAAAAGTCCAATGTTTTTTTCACTTCTATCAACATAATTAGTAGGATAAATATATCCATGCATGTCAGAAGTAAAGTAAATTTTTAAATTTTTCATATTATTACCTCATCTATAATATAGTATTTTCATAAGTTTGCTATCTACATTTAGATTATAACATTTATTGTATGATAAAAAATATAGATATATTTATATAAGTATGTAAAAAACAGAAAATATATAAAAAAATTAATTTTTTTTATATATTTTATTGTAGTACTAATGTATACTTAATAGGGCTTTAAATAAAGTACTAAAATATAATTTTATAAAACGGAAGGGGAATGATAAGTGGAATACGGTGTATTAAGTATTTTACCAGCATTGATTGTTATAATCTTTGCTTTATTAACAAAAAAAACATTAGAAGCATTATTATTAGGAACATTATCAACCTATATAATAATGTACGGGTTTGGGTTCGGTAGTAAATGGTCTGAGGCCTTTTTTACAGCTGCTGGTAATCCAGATAATCAATGGGTATTAATTGTATGTGGTTTATTTGGGAGTTTAATTGCATTACTTAGAAAGTCTAAAGGAACATTAGGGTTTGCAGGAAAGTTAGAAAGATATTGTAAAACCCAAAAAAGTACATTGATTACAACCTGGATATTAGGGATTTTAATTTTTGTTGATGAATACTTAAACATCATGACCTTAGGGGCATGTATGAAAAATATAAGTGATAAGAAAAAAGTTCCAAGAGAATCATTAGCGTATATAATAGATTCTACAGGAGCACCAGTTTGTGTATTATTACCATTTTCAACATGGGCAATATTTTATGCCAGTGTTTTTGGAAAAGAGCCTGCTGTTGCAGCATTAAATTATGGAAGTGATATAGCTACATATCTTAAAGTTATTCCATTTACTTTTTATGCATGGGCATCAGTTATTATAGTGCCACTTTTCATTTTAGGGATAATACCTAAAATTGGTAAAATGAAAGACGCTTATAAGAGAGTGGAAACAACGGGAAAAGTTTATGGTGAAACTAGTAGTAAGTTTAATTCGGATTTGCTTGATGAATATGCAAATGGAGAAGGAAAGCTTATTGACTTTTTATTACCAATGGGTGTGTTAATTGGTATGACAATAATTAGCGGAGATTTATTTATATCTGTTATAGCAGCACTGTTTGTGTGTCTTGTACTATATGTACCAAGAAAGAAAATGACATTTGATGAATTTTGTGATATTTATATAAGAGGATTCTGTGACATGGTGCCAACAATAGCCATTGTGTTTATGGCCTTTGTTATGCAGCAAGCAGCTAATGATATAGGGTTGCCTAACTATGTAATAGAAACAGTTGCTCCATATTTAAATGGAGATATTTTCCCGGCAGTATCATTTATTGTGGTTGCATTACTTACATTTATTACAGGAAGCAACTGGGGCATACCAGCAGTATGCGTACCAATTATTCTTCCACTTGGAGCATCATTAGGTGCTAACTTAGTTTTAGTAATGGCAGCAGTATTATCTGGAGGAGCATTAGGTAGTCATGCTTGTTTCTACTCAGACGCTACAGTATTAACATCTAGTTCATGCAGTATTGATAATATGGATCATGCACTAAGTCAAATTCCATATGCACTGATTGCAAGTGCAGTAAGCTTAGCAGGATTTTTAATTTGTGGATTTATTCTTTAATAATTCCATGGCTTTTTCCTTTGCATAAAGAAAAGAGTCTTTTACTAATTGGAATTCTTTTTCGGTGGAAATAGGACGATAATATCCTTCTAAACATACTCCTTTAGAAGGACCATGAACATTAATGGTCATATTCATATAAGCAGGTATGCCATAAATACATTCATCACAGTTATGTTCTATGGATTTGAAAAGTTCAAAATTATTACGAAGGGCTATAAGATGATTGTCTATATCTGTACTTTTTATGATAATTGATATATTACCACCGTTGGGGTCAAGAGGAAGGAATGAATATTGGATAAACCACTTATTATTAACGATTGTGAGAATTCCACCACAGGGTAGTTTTTCATAATAAGGTAAAGTCAAAATAAAACCTCCTTGTAAAATTTGGTTATAAATATATTTTAAGATATATGTAAATTTCTTTCAAGGATATTTAAAACAGCTAGTTTTACTGACTAGCTGTTTTGCTTTTACCAGCAAATTAACATATCTTTAATTTGATAAAATATTTCTTCTTAGACATTTTAATATAATAGTCATATCCTAATGACCAATATTTTAAGAGAGAAGGTTTATATTCAGCTACATATTTTAGAAAATCATCAAAAAGTTTAAGTTTTACAAGTACATGAATGATATCTTTAGGATAAGGTGTGTTTTTTATATATGGTTTTCTTGGGTCTATAACTTTAATTTTTTCATTGCTATCAATGAAAATATGCGCGCTTCTAATATTAATTCGTGTAAAATTTAAATTTTTAAATTCCTCTACAAGCTCAATTATTTCAACAGCAATATTATACGATAAGCCATGCTTATAAAGATAATTTCCTAAATTTTCACCAGAAATATATTCTCTAAGAACCATTTTGTTTGCTATAAATAGAACATTAGGAAAGAAGCGACTATTTTTAACTTTTTCTAAAATTTCTACTTCATCATGGGCATTTTTGGTTTTATAAAATATTTTTAAAGCAAATCCTTCCGGTGTGAGATAGACACGACCTTCGTGTCCTTTTCCAATAAATTTACATTTTTTTATATCTAGAACGTATCTCATTTTATCACTTTTATATATTGATTTAATAATATTATATGAAGTAGATTAAAATATGATTATTGGGAATGGGAGAGTTATGATGAAAATACTATATATAAGAATATTAAATATGATATAATAATTATTATTAATAAATAGGAGTGTATATATATGGATAATAAAATAGCTTTAGTATATTTAAATGGAGAATATACAGTTAATATAAATGGAACTTTGATGCACAAAGGAAATGATGCTGAAGAGATGTTTGAAAAATTTCAAAATGTTATAAAAAATAACTCAATAAGAGAAACAACATCATGGGAATATATAAAAGATAGAATTAATGAATTAAATTTAAGAGAAGCAAAAATAAATGAAGATTATAAAACTATTGAATTTCAAAGTATTAAATACTTCCATAATATAAATAAGTTATATAATATAGCTGGGGATTCTATGGTGGAACTGGCAGGGGCTTATAATTTACTATACTTTATTTTAGAAATGAATAAGGCAGGATATCTTAGAGATTCTCAGGATTTAGTTGATATATGCATGGTTGCAATGGACAATAAAGCAAATTATAGATATTATGATACTAACTTTATTATTACAAGTGCAATGTTTAATTATGGTGTTGCTGAATATAATTTTGCAACTGGCAAAATACATAGAGGAGTATCAATAGAAAAGGGTACATTTGAAGAATTTAAGAAATACGTATTTGGTGTGTTTAGTAAATAATGCTTAAATTTAATAAAATATATAAATTATTTAAGTAATGATATCTAATAGATTGATATAGCAATAAGTACTTTAAGATAAAGGGGAGAAGTTAATGAAAGAATTATTATTAGATGCTGATAGATGTTTCTTATGTAAGAACCCAAGATGTAGGGCAAATTGTCCAATTGATACACCAATACCACAAGTTATTTCTTTATTTAAAGAAGGGAAAATTAATGAAGCAGGAGAAATGCTTTTTGAAAATAATCCATTATCAGCTATTTGTTCAGTAGTATGTCCTCATGAAGATCAATGTAAAGGTAATTGTATAAGAGGAATTAAAAGTGAACCAGTGAGATTTTGTGAGATGGAAGAGCTTATATCAAATGAATATCTAGATAAAATTCATTTTGAGAACCTTCCAAAAAATAAACATAGTGTTGCTATTATAGGTGGTGGCCCTGCTGGTATTACATTAGCATTTATTTTAGCTAGAAAAGGATATAAGATCACTATTTTTGATGCTCATGAAAAAATAGGTGGAGTATTAAGATATGGAATACCTGAATATAGACTTCCTAATGAGACTATAGATAAATATGAGGAAAAGCTTTTAGAGCTTGGAGTGGTAATTAGGCCTAATACACTTATAGGACCGGTAATCACAGTTGACAAATTATTAACTGATGGATATAAGGCTGTATTTATTGGTACAGGGCTTTGGAATCCTAAGCCGTTAAATATAAAAGGGGAAAGTTTAGGAAATGTACATTATGCCATAGATTATTTAAAATCTCCATCTGTATATAGATTAGGTAAAAAGGTTGCTGTAATTGGTGCTGGAAATGTAGCAATGGATGCAGCAAGGACTGCAAAGAGAAGCGGAGCAGATGAAGTATATGTATTATATAGAAAAGGCTTTGAAAATATGACATGTACTAAGGCTGAACTAGAAGAAGCCAAGGAAGATGGCGTAAAGTTTGAATTATTTAAAGCACCACTGGAAATTACAGAGGAAGGTGTTAAATACATAGAAACAGAAAATGCAGAAGATGATAATGGTAAAATTATAACAGTAAATAAAGAAGGTACAGAAGGTTTATTTGAATGTGATTCTGTTATTATAGCTATTAGCCAAGCGGCAAGAAATAATATAGTATCCAATACCACTGGCCTTGAAATAAATAAATGGGGATTATTAATAACTGATAAAAGTGGGCATACCACAAAAGAAGGTGTGTTTGCATCAGGGGATGTTGTTACAGGGGCAGATACTGTAGTTAGAGCTGCAGCACATGCAAAACTTGTGGCAGAAGAAATAGATAAATTTATTAAAATAAAATATGAAGACTAAAAGTTAATAATAAATTATTAAATATAAATAAAGACTCTGCTTATTTAGCAGAGTCTTTATTTATATTTAACATATAGTTTTTCCAGTCACCATCACTGATAAAGACTGCTTTTTCATTAAAGTCTTTATCAATATCAGCGTTGTAGAAATATGTATAACATTTTTCTTTTTTATTAGAATTTAAATGATTAACTTCTAAAAGAATTTTATGATATTCATTATTAGGATTATTTTCTCCTAAAAATCCTTCCATGATGTCAATTGCTTTTACTGTAGAATCATAATCTTTAACAGTAATTATTTCACCAACAACTACACCAGTACCTTTAGTAATTGCAGGATAGCCTTTGTAAGGCATATGATATAAATCCATATTTTTTAAAACTGCAGGCTTTATATCAAGTGTTTTTCCTTCTAAATATTTTTCAAAGTTAAAGAAGTTTGGCCTTAAGCTTCCATATACAAAAAGGTTATATTGTTCCATTAGCAGATTTCGCCTCCAACAGCTTTAACATCTTCTTTGTTTTCTACAGCAGCTTTGATAGATAATTCTAGACCTTTTGTTATATCAGATGCTGACATAGAAGGCATGTTAGGCTTAGTAACTACTTGAGAAGGTATATATGGTACATGGATAAATCCACCTTTTATATTAGGATATTTTTTATCTATCATATACATTATACCGTACATAACGTGATTACATACAAATGTACCAGCTGTATTTGAAACAGAAGCAGGAATTCCTCCATCTTGCATTTCTTTTACCATTGCCTTAATAGGAAGGTTAGTAAAATATGCCGTTTCTCCATCTTCAAATATAGTTATATCAATTGGTTGATTTTTTTCATTATCTTCAATTCTAGCATCATCAATATTTATAGCAACTCTTTCTGGCGTAACACCAAATCTTCCACCTGCTTGGCCAATTGATATTACGATATCAGGGCTGTGTTTTATTATGTTTTCTTCAATTTTTTCTAATGATTTTCTAAAAACAGTAGGTATTTCAAGTTTTATTATTTCTGCACCTGCAATTGTATCAGGTAATGCTTTAACTGCTTCTAAAGCAGGATTAACACTTTCTCCTCCAAAGGGATCAAAACCTGTTATTAATACTTTCATTATATATCACTCCTTAAAATCCTAAAAAATACATTAATAATATATGAATAGTTAATAAAGCAATAGCAAAAGGAGCTTGAGCTTTAATAACTAAATTCTTATCTTTCATTTCAAGTAATACTGCTGGTAACATATTAAAGTTAGCAGCCATTGGTGTTAATAATGTTCCACAGAACCCAGATGTTAATGCTAGAGCTGAACAAACAATAGGATCTCCACCTTGAGCAAATACAAAAGGAACACCTATACCTACAGTAATAACTGAAAAGGCAGCAAATCCATTACCCATGATAGCAGTGAATAAAGCCATACCAACACAGTAAGCAATAACACCAGCTAATCTGTTTCCATCAGGTATAACACCAGAAATTATATTAGAAATAACATCACCAACTCCAGCAGCTGTAAATAAAGCACCAAGTGAAGCTAGAAGTTGAGGTAATATAGCAAATACACCTACAGATTGGAACATTCTGTTACTATCTTCAATGTATTCTATTGGCTTAGCTTTAGTAAATGCAAATGTTAATAATAATGCAACAACAGCAGCGATACCGATAGCAACTGTACCAGATAATTTAGTGAATTGTGCTATAGCCATAGCAACAAAAGCAATAGCTAATGAAGGTATAAATATTTTTAAACCTAATTTATCAGCTTTTAATTGAGCAAATGTAGTATCAAGTTGTTTTAAAGTTCCTATGTTTATTTGTTTTAAAGCAGATAATATTGCTATTACAATAATAAGTGTACCAACTACTGCAGGAGGTAGCAACTTACCAAATATAAAAATTGCAGATACTATACCCCAAAAAAGAGCTGTACCTATTCTAGTTTTATGATTTTTATCTTTTAAAGTAAATACCATTGTAGTAGCCATGTATAGCCCTATCATGATATAAAATATTTCTAGTAATGTATTTGACAATTTTGTTATGTCCATGTAGCTTTTTCCTCCTAACTATTATTTTTTGTTGTACTTTCTTTTTAGACTATTATCAAGAAGATAGTTTTGTAAAATACAAAGTGCAAATGCTGCTAATGCAATTGGAAGTGAAGCTTTAGCTATTTGTAAAGTATCTACATTATAGCCTAGTGATTCTAAAGTACCTGAAATTAGAAGAACTCCAGAGCTTGCCATAAAGACATTTTGACCAAAGAAGTTACCTATATTATCAGAAGCTGCTGAATAAGCTTTAATTTTATCAATATCTTTTTCATCTAAATTTCCATATTTAGCTATAGATGCACCTTCAGCCATTGGATTAATAAGAGGTCTTACAAATTGAGGATGTCCTCCAAGTGTTACTCCCATACCAATAGAAGCTTCTCTTATAAATGTATATCCACTTAATAATGCACCAGTAGATAACCCTTTTGCTTTTTTTATAAGGTCTATAGCTTTTGCTTTTAATCCATATCTTTCACATAATCCTATTACAGGTAAAGTTAACATAAAAAGACATGTTGTTCTATTGTTAATAAATGCTGTTCCTAAAGTAGAAAGTATTTCTGAAATACTCATATCTGCAACTAATCCTGTAACTACACCAGCAGAAACAACAACTGCTATTGTATCAAGTTTTAGTGCAAAGCCTACTATAATAATTAAAATTCCAATTAATGACATAATTATCTATTCCTTTCTTTATTATATACTTGTTTTTTTATTATACAAATAAAATAAATAAAAATCCATGTAAAATAATTACAATATTTAAAAACAAATATGAAAATGTCGAATAAATATATTAAATTAAAATAAAAAATATAAAAAAATACAAAAATATAATAAAAAATGCAAAGTGGTTGCATAAATATACGGTTTTAAGGTATATGTATTGTAGAAAAATTTATTTTTATTACGAATAAAGCATTAAGTGCATATATTAAATATAAACTAGGAGTTAATTTAATAGGTTTATTATGAAAGATAAAAAGAAATCATTTAAAAGTAAATCAAGCAATATTGAAAATAATAACTCAAATCAAGAGCAAGGAGAAATATACAAAGAATTATATATTGTTAACATATCAATATGGGCTGTATTTTTAATTCTTTATGGAGTTATAATTAATATAGAATATCTTTTTTGGCAAAGAAATGTAATTTTAGATAATATAAATAATACTAATTTTACAGAAAATATGGAGGATTTAAGTGATAGTCCTAGAAAATCTAATTTAATATATTTAATAGTTACTGCTATATTTGTTGGGATTCTTTGGGATGCATATAATACTGTGAAAAATAATAGCAATTCTCAACCAAAAGATATTGAAAAAGCTTATAAAAACTTAATTGCAGTAATAATATTATTACTAGGTACATCTATTAATTTTGATGTGTTAAATAATAATTATTAAAGTTAATTTTTTTGTGCTTGTGAAGAATATATAGATAAATTAATGGAGTTAAGGAAAGAGTTACTATAATATTTTAAGCTTAAGTTGAAAGAGCTAATAATTATTCAAAATATGGGCATTAATACTAAGGGAGAATTAATTAATCATTAAAAATATATAATATAGGAAGGGGGATTTTAAGAAGTTTTCTTAGAATCCCTTTTTTAAAGTTAAAGAAGGTGATAAGATGTACTTTAAATTTTTTAGGCGTTTAATAATAGTATTTATATTTATTTTTTCTTATAATTTGTTAGAACATAAAATTCTTTCTGAAGAAAAAAATTGTGAAAAGCATAGGGTTTTTATAACAGCTCACAGAGGAAGTTCATTAAAAGCAAGAGATAATAGTATTGAAGCCATTAATATTGCCATTGAAGAAAAAGCAGACTACATAGAGATTGATGTTCGCAGGACAAAGGATAATAAGCTTGTTTTAAGTCATGATGATGTATTTATTAAAAATTCTGGTGAAAGTTTTAATATTTCTGAAAGCAATTTTAATGATATTAATAGAAAAAGAATTTTTTCTATA